>JAUWPK010000048.1 GCA_030611625.1 Promethearchaeum sp.
TGGGCAATTGGATGCAGAATTAGCTTGTTTAATGAATCCACTATCTAAACCTGAAATTTATCGAGGGGGTGCAGTATCAGTTGGGGGAAATGAAAAAAATTCGCCCGAAGAATTGTTTCTCAGAACAAAAGATGATTCCACAGCAAAAATCGCAATTCAATCATATGTCGATAATATTGTTAAAGGAGTTTTCGTAATGAAATCCGTTTTTAACCAAGCTAACCCTCCAAATTATATTCTCCTATCTGGGCGTTTAGCCAATGAGCCATTCATTGAGATGATACTGGATGAGAAATTAAGAACTTTAGCCCCTGTAAGAGTAATGAAAACATATAGTAAAATTACAAAAAGAGCCGCCCAAGGTGCAGCATTTATAGCAGAAGGGTTAATTGGTGGTCCATTACAATCAATTATAAAAAATCTCCGACTTGAAGAAGCAAAAGGGAACATACTTGATTTTATTTACCTCCCTCTTAAATCGAAAAAATCGAGCAATAGAATTAAATTTGTAAAAAGTGAGGATTAATTTATGAGATTAGCTTGGGGAATTACCGGTGCCGGTCATTATCTTCGTGATAGTTATGAAATATTGAGGCAATTAGTAGAAAAGAAATATAAAATTGATGTATTTTTCTCAGAAGCAGGAAAAACAGTTGCAAAAATGTATGGTGTGCTTAAAAAAATTCAAGATTTACACGAAAATAACAAAGAATACCTAACATCTATCTTTTACGATAGCGGTCAATCACCCGGATATATAGTGAGTGCACGTTTTAATCTAAATAAATATCAAGCATTAATCATTAGCCCAGTTACTTCCAATTCAGTTGCAAAAATGAATATAGGTATAGCTGATACTTTAATTACAAATATATTTTCCCAGATGATTAAAGGCTCTGGAAAAATATTACTCGTTCCTTGTGACTTAGTTTGCGGGGATATTGAAACGGAAATTCCAAATGGAGAAAAAATAATGATAAAGGTAGATCAATTTAACTGCCAAAATGCTTTAAATCTAAGGAAATTTCCAAATGTTTCTCTCTTTGAGCAGCCAAGAGAAATATTTCAAAAATTAATTGAATTCGAGAATGCTGATATTTAAATGATTAATAAAACACGGATCCTCCTTATTACAGGTAGAGATGCTTTTAATGACCTTAAGTTACTTGATTGGAGAGATCTACAAGCTATATACGAAATAACAATTATTCACGCACAAATCCCAATCATTTCACTGATATCACCAAAAATTTTAACCAATACTTTATCTGAATTTGAGAGTAATAATTTCGATTTAGTGATAACTTCAGGTTTAATCCCTTGGGATATAAGTGAGATAGATTCCCCTTTTTCTTCAAAAATAAAGAAAGGTCCAAAATTTTTAGTAAATTTACCAGAAATATTGAAAAATTTTGATCCGTTTAGTTTTTCTCCAATAATACCAGCAGATAAAATTTACAAAATTTCAAAAGAAGAGAACTTGAATTCAATAATCGCAAAAAGCAGACAAGAATTTAAAAATCAATCAAACTCAAATGGATTTCGCTTAGTAAATAAAGCAAATGAGATTATTTTTAGCCCAAACTTACCTCCCGTGCTTATTGGTGAGATTGTTGATGCTCCTAAACTTTCATATGAAGATTTATCCTTGAAAGTTGAATATTATCTAAGAAGTGGGGTAGATATAATCGATATAGGATGTATTGCAAATAAAAACCATAGTGATGAAATATTTGACATGATTACTCGATTAAAGAAGAAATTTCAAATTCCTTTTAGCATCGATAGTATAAATCCCGATGAGATACGTTCTGCTGTTAATGCAGGAGCTCAAATGGTGCTTAGTATAACAATCGATAATTATTCAGAGTTATTGGATTTAAACAAAGAAACTACTTTAGTAATTATTCCAATCTCAAAAAAAGATACAACTCCTTTATCATCCGAGAAAAAGATTGAAAGATTGATTGAATTATGGAAATTACTGATTGAAAATGGTTTTACTAAAATATTAATGGATCCGATAACCGGAATTCCTATTTCTCCAGGATTTACTTCAAGCATTGAAACTTTATCATCTTTAAAACAAATAATAGATCAAGCATATATTGAATTCACAAATAAAATGGATATAGAGAAACCACAACTTTTCATGGGATTTGGGAACGTTACAGAACTTATCGATGGAGATTCTTCTGGAATTAATACACTATTATCAACGATTGCAGTTGAATTAGGAGTGAGCGCAATTTTGAGTACTGAATATTCAAATAAATGTAGAAATAGTCTCAAAGAATTAAGTAAAAGTATTAAATTATCCTATTACGCTAATCAAATGCATGTACCTCCTTTAAACTTAGGCATTACCGCTTTTCAATATAAAACTAAACAAAATTATCCAAAGTATGTTTCATTTGATGAACCTATTAAGCATATTGATTTTAAGGATCAACCTGCTATTATGGATCCTAAAGGATTTTTTAAAATTTACATAGATGAGAAGAAAAAACAGATAAAGATTACACATTTTAATAATTCTGTAAATTTCAAAGATGCCACGCTAACACTTGTAGGTGATAATGCGGAATCTCTTTATAAAACGATTATTATATCTGATTTAATATCAAGACTTGATCACGCTGCTTATTTAGGAAAGGAACTTGTAAAGGCAGAATTGGCACTAAAATTAGGGATGTCCTATTCTCAATCATAAAATTTCTCTAAAAATTTAAAATAAGTTATCTACAACTTGAATTATGGCTCAAAAATTAACAATTAATATCCCAAGAAGCACAAATGGAAGTTTAAATGGTTTTCATTTTGAAACCGGTGAACCTTTTGAAAGAACCCCTGTTGTAATATTAGCTCATGGTTTTTCTGGAGATCAAACAGAATGGGGAAGATTTACAAAAACCGCGTTAGAATTCAATAGAGCAGGATTCGATGCAGTATCCTTTGATTTTTCAGGATCAGGAAAAAACCCACGCGAACCGATAACTCTTTCAAAACAGGTTCAAGATTTAAAAGATGTTCATGAATGGGTAAAATCCAAAGGATATAAAAGAATAAATGTTTTGGGATTAAGTTTCGGAGGGATTACCGCTTTAGTTGCAAACTTACCCGAAATAAAAGCAACAGTTTTCTGGGCACCAGGTTTTTATATTACCCGTGCTTTTCCAAAAAAGCATATTTATCTCATGCGTTTAATATCAATATTTACCAATAAACCCCGTAGTATGCCATCGGCAAATAATGAACCAATTTTAATAAATTTTGATTTTATGAAAGAAGCACTCCGACTTGATGTTAATAAAACACTTGCTAGTTATTTTACCCCAAGTGTTGTAGTCCAAGGAGATCAGGATGAATCTATGCGTTACGAATGGAATGAAGAAGCATTTCAATATATGCCCCAAGATGATAATCATAAATTCGTAAAAATCGAAGGTGCGGGCCATGATTTTAAAGATTCACACTTAGATCAATTTATTGAAAATTCTATTAATTGGTTAAAAAAATACAACTTCTAATTTTTTTTTATTAATCCTAATTTTCAATAATCTAAATTATAGAGTTTTTATCAATATTTGAGATAAAATCTCTAAGGACAATAAATGGCATCATGAAAATTTTTAAAGAATATAATGCAAAATATATTAATTTAGTTTAATGTAAATATTAGAAAGTTGGGGTGTAAAAAAAAAATATCAATTTGTATCGAAATTCAAAACCTTGTAAAAAATTTTAAAGATGTCAAAGCAGTGAACGGAATCTCATTAAATATAAAAGAAGGAGAACTATTCGGACTTTTAGGACCTAATGGAGCAGGAAAAACCACTTTAATTCGAATGCTCACCACGACTTTGACTCCATCATCTGGAGATGCCAAAATAAATAAATTTTCCATTAAAACTCAAAAAAATGAAATTGTTAAATTAATTGGAGTCTGTCCACAAGATAATATCTTCTATAATGAATTAACTGCTGAAGAAAATGTTATTTTTGTTGCTCAAATGCATGGAATTCCATTACAAGAATCAAAAGAAAGGACCAATGCAATGCTTCAAAAATTGGGTATTGCTGGAAAGAAGAGATGGGCAAAAAAATTTAGTGGTGGTATGAAAAAAAGATTAAACCTCGTTATGAGTTTAATTCATGAACCAAAGATTCTTTTTCTCGATGAACCTACAGCGGGCTTGGATCCACAAGCAAGACGGATAGTATGGGATTTTATTCGAGAATTAAAAGGAAAAGGAAATACAATTTTACTTCTAACACACGACATGTTGGAAGCGGATGCACTAAGTGATCATATTGCAATTATTGATAATGGAGAAATTATTGCTAATGGAACGCCTGCTGAGTTGAAAGATGAACATGGGGGGGAAAATGTTTTGGAAATATCTTTTTACAAGGAAGCGGATGTGGCTATAATGAAAAATCAATTGAAAGAGATTTCATTCGTTCAAAATTGGAAAGAATTTGGAGAAAGAACATTATTAATCCCATTTAGAGGAGGAATGAAGAATTATTTGAAAATCCTACAAAAAATGAGTGAAAAAATAATTGATGTTGAAAACATGAAATTTCGTCAAAATTCATTGGAAGATGTCTTTTTAAATTTAACAGGGAGGAGGCTTCGAGATTAGATGAAGGTATTAGAGTTAAAATCAGTGGTAATTGCATTAAAAAACATAAAAGAAAAATTTCGATCATGGCAGGCAATTTTCTTCGGAATGGGATTTCCAATTATGTTTACAATAATTTTCTACTTGATGTTTCATGATGTTGACCCAGAAACTGGAATTGATGTTTACAGTTATTCAATACCCGGTATGATTACATATGCAGTATGTTTGGGAACAACAAGTGCTGCGATCGTTTTTACAAGGGATAAATCAACGGGTATTCTTGAAAGACTTGATACAATGCCGACAGGAAGGAAAAATATTTTTCTTGGAACCCTTATTTCAGAGAGTATATTTCTAACTTTTCAAATTATTGTAATGTTTATACTCAGTTATGCTATTTTAGGCCAATATTTTGTGGGATATTTTGAGCTTCTTATTGGTTTTTTGGTGTCATTACTATTTGGAATATTATCTGTAGGAATTGGGATTATTATTGCTAGTTTCTCAAAAAATGAAGAAGCTGCATCCGGAATTGCTTTGACATTTGTCATGCCTGTAATTTTTGCTTCTGGCGCGATGGTTCCCTTTGAAAGCCAGATTGTTTATTTTATGCCTCCATATTGGGCAAAGCAAATTTTTCTGCAATTTACTGTCTTAGGTGATGGATTAACTAGTAATCTTTACAGTAGTTCTATGATTGGGTATACAGCTACGGAAACATCCATTCCTATTTGGGGGGGAATTCTTATTTTAATCGCTATGACATTTTTATTCATATTTATCGGCATTAAACTATTCCAGAAGAAAACAAAATTATAGTAAAAAAATAATGCTTTTTTCCAATCCATTTTTTGTATCATTTATCGATAAGGCTCATAAATTCTGCACGAGTCCGTGGATCTTTACGGAAAACACCATTATTATAAGATGTTGTCATTACAGAGTTTTGCTTCTCAACTCCCCGCATCATCATACACAGATGCTGAGCTTCGATAACAACACCCACACCTTTTGCATTGGTATACTTCATGATGGATTCGCCTATTTCTTTAGTTAATCGTTCTTGAATTTGTAATCTACGAGCAAAAACATCAACAATTCTTGCAATTTTGGACAATCCTATAAACATTTCTCCTGGTACATAACCAATATGGCACTTTCCAAAGAAAGGGAGAATATGGTGCTCGCACATTGAGTAAAGTTCAATATTTTTAACAATAATCATTTCTGAGGCCTCAGATTTAAAAAGTGCACCATTAATTACTTCTTCCACACTTTCATTATACCCCTTGAATAAGAATTTATAAGCATCTTCTACTCTCTGTGGTGTATCTTGGAGACCTTCACGATCCGGATCTTCTCCTATAGAAATTATATATTTACGGAAAAAATCTTTGAAATCAATATCCATATTGATAAATAAGAACTTTTTTGAAAAAAACTTTTTTGAATACAATTTTATCATTATTTGATGATCTACCCAATAGAAGGAGATTTTATTGAAAGTAAAAGCGGCCATATTTTCGAATTAAAGGGATTTCATCAACCACAAAATAGAACAATCGCTTTTATACGCTATGCCTTAATAAACAAGCCTCCTTCTTTAGAAATTAAAAGGAGGACAAGAATTAATAACTTCGATTGTTCATTAGATTATTATAAAAAAATCTACCCCCTTAACGAAAAATTTCAATATATCCAAGAAAAACACCCAGAATACTTATTTTCGCACCCAAATTATTATTTTCAATTGCAAGCAGTTCCAAATAGCGAAATTAAAGAACATTTTTTACCAAATAAATTTCTTCAATTCCTAAATAATTCTAAAGAAATACTCCCTTCAGGTTCAATCCTTAAGGACGCATTTGATTTATGCTATTATCTTTCAGAAAACAGCGGAATTTCATATAAATACATTGGAATAACAGGATCATTGTTAGTGGGGCTTCAAAATGAAGAATCAGATATCGATCTGATTGTATACGGTTATGAAAATAGCATAAATATTAGGAAAGTGATAAAAGAGAATTTTCAAAATCAAGATGAAAAACACCCTTTATGTGCTTATTCTATGGATGATTATAGAGAATTGTATAAATCTCGAGCAAAAGGTTCCAATATTTCATTTCAAAAATTCTTACAGTATGAAGTAAGAAAATTGCATCAAGGAAAATTTAGGACCCGCGATTTTTTTATTAGATTTCTGGAACACTCAAACAGAGACGAATATAAATGCGAGAATCAATTTGAAAATCGAATAATAAAGAGTTTGGGTCGAATAAGTTTATCTGGAGAAGTTGTAAATGACGAATTTTGGTGGACAACTCCCTCTCGTGTTCAAATTGCCGATGTTGCTATTCAAAACTCGAATAAGCTTATTCCTGATGCACACAACTTATTACGAAACAATAATCTGAAAATTACAGATATCTCTCAAATTATTAGCCTACGTGGGAGATTTACTGAGAATATACGCTTACTTGAACGATTTAATGTTTCGGGATCATTAGAACTAGTTATTCCAAATGAAAGAGATCCATACATGCAAATTTCTTTGGGGACATCTCCTGAAGATTATTTTTATTTACAATAATTGGAATTCCGAATGAATAAATAGGTTGTTTTGCCTAAAAGATATTAGAAGATCATGTTTGAAAAAAAAATTATCGATGATCAACTTCCTATTTCTAACTCATCATTAAAGAATCTAAAACCAGGTGGAATAATTTGCTCGATTTGTAAATTGAATCCAGCACAAATTTTAATTTGCCCAATTTGTGGTCGAAGATCGATTTTTCCATGCCCTTATTGTGCTCATTCTGAATTGAAATGTCCATACTGTGTTTCTCATGAAAAAAATTTCTAATTGTACGAAGAATCTTCCTCATTCCTTTTATACCTAATTTAACCTAACCTAATTAGGTGATAATTATAATGAATTTGCTTAGATATAGTATTCGTAGAATAATGGCAATGATTCCTATTTTGTTTGGAGTCCTCTTAGTTACTTTTGTTATGACACGTTCAATGCCTGGTAACCCTTTTTTAAATCCCGATATGAGCCGCATGAACGAAGATTACATAGCAATGCTTACAGATAGATTGGGTTTAAATGACCCAATTCACATCCAGTTCTTTAAATATTTCCAAAATTTTATGGGGCCATTCTTTGCTTGGGCTATTTTCATTTATATGGGAGCCGCATTAATTTTCGGGTTATATAAAACAATTCGTTTTGGATTCAACAGAATTAATCCTAAAGTAAAAATTGCAGAAGTAGGCTCTCATTAAAAAAATTTCTGAGTTTTTCAAGAATTCTATTCAATTTTTTCTTCTTTTTTATACAAATGATTTTTTCGACCATTTTGAACGCTTACTATGTAATCTTCAGATAATAATTTATCAATGTGATATTTCACTGAATTTCGTTGAAGTTTAATCATTCTTGCTATCGTGCTTGAACAAATTCCTGGTTCTTCTTTAATTATATTATAGATTTTCATAGTTGTTGGAGATTTACTAAAGATATTTCCATTTTTTTCAAAAGTTTCATCAGATAAAGCAGGATAAAAGACTAAGTAACGCCCTAATTTTTCTTTTTTGATCACTCCATATTGTGATAAAATATTTAAATGCTATTGTAATTGACCAGAAGGAAGATTAGATTGCTTTAAAATTAAATTATAGTGAATTCCAGGATCATTAAGTATTATTTTAATTATCGCTTGTCGATTTTCATTATTAAAAACATCTTCCTTTGATAAACGATGAAAACCCTTATAAATTGAGGTATATTGAAGAATTTGGTTTTTATAACTAACGAAATCTATCTCAGTGAAAATAAAAACGATACTTAGCATTAATAATAACGAGCAATTTAAATTCGTACTTGGAAAGAAATTTGGACCTACAAAAAACGAATATAAACTTGCTGGACTATTTAATTCCCAAATATTAATGAGGATATGATTTAGACCAAAGAATAAAACCACTAAGAATAAGGTAAATAAATGGCTAACCCATTTTGGTTTTCTTACTGTATAATAATAATAATTTGTATATAATTCTTGATTTTTATTCATCATTTTACAAAAATCATCCTCTATCATCTTTACTTAAAGCAGAAATTTAAAACTTAAGGAATAATTTTAGAACAATTAATATGCAAATATATAATGCAGATTTGCACATTCATAGCCCCTACAGCATTGCAGTATCACAAAATATGAATTTAGAAACAATTTATAATACAGCAATGAAAAAAGGTTTGAATATTTTAAGCACCGGAGATATTACTCAACCAGCTTGGAGAAAATATCTTAAAGACAATTTAGATTTTAGGGATGGAATGTATTTCTATAAAGATCTAAGTGTCATAATTGGAACAGAATTAGAAGATATTGAATCCATACATCATGTTATACTTCTACCTGACTTCTCAGCTGCAGAAAAATTACAGGAAATGTTAAACCCACATGTCAAGAATATAACTGGTAGATGGGCAGGTAGACCTCATGTGAATAAAAACCCAGCAGAAATTGTGGAAATTATTGATGACGTAGGAGGGATTTGTGGTCCTGCCCATGCTTTTACACCATTTAAATCAGTTTTCCGTCAAGGAAGATATAAAACTCTTGCAGAAGCTTATGGAAGCGCTGAAAAGAAAATTGCTTTCCTTGAATTAGGGTTATCTGCAGATACAAATTTAGCTGATAGAATGGAATCTCTTAAAAATATAACCTTTTTAAGCAATAGTGATGCGCATTCTGAAGGTGCACAAAGTCTAGGAAGAGAATTCAATCGAATGGAATTGGAAAATCCGTCTTTTGATGAAATTAAAAAAGCATGTTTTCGGAGAAAAAATCGACGAGTGACTCTAAATGTTGGATTAGAACCAAGATTGGGTAAATATTTCATTATGTTTTGCAGAAAATGCAGGAGAAGAATTATAAATACAATTAAAAATAACGAAGAAACACAAGATACCCCACTCTTACAATCTGGATTGGCCCCCTCAAAAATTGATGCAAATTTCATCCATTATCATTTCAAAAAAATAAAACATCAAAATGATTTCCTTAAATTGTGCAGCAATGGAGATATTAAATGCAAAGCCTGTGAATCAGATATTAAAAAAAAGCAAAAACTAAACAATAAGAGCAAAAAAGTCGCAATACCTAAATTAAAACTCGGAGTTTCTGAGCGTGTTAATGAAATTGCTACATGGTCATCCGAGCCTAAACACCCAGATCATAGACCTCCTTATTTAGATATCATTCCGTTGGTTGAAATCGTTAGAAAAATTTGCAAAGTAAAAAATCCAAGGGCAAAATCTGTAACTAAAATGTACGAGAATTTGATAAAAAATTACGGCACAGAATATGACATCCTAATTGATCTTCCAATCAGTAAAATTCAGAACAATGAAGTAGCTCAAATAATTTCTGCTTTTCGGGATTCAAAAATTAAATATATCCCTGGTGGTGGGGGTACATTTGGAGAAATATTGCTGAATGAAATTTAACTTATATATGATAAATATTAAAAAATCGAATTGTTTGTGAATAGTTTGATTCTATGATGAATGTGATTGGCATTAATAAGAGTTTTCCTTTAGGTATTTCAACTTTTTGGGAATTATTATCACAAGAAAAAAAAAAATTGGAAAAATTAACCGCATATTTTTTCGAAAATAAATAGAAATACAAAGGACCCAAATAGACAGATCACAAGTAATGGAACTATAATATTATCTCTTTTATATTTTAATTTTTGAAAGTATCTTCGCGAATAAATTTTCAATAGAAAGAATTGAGGTAAGAAATTCAATGGAGGTACAATTATCAGATAGAACAATATATTTGAATAATAAAATCTACCTGATTCGTAGAAGATATTTTTCTTAAATCTCAATACATACGTTCCTATCATCAATAAAACGAGTTGAATCTTATTAAGATAGTTTAAAAAGGTATATTGTATCGTTCCTACTTTATCTGGGGAATTATTATTGTTTTCAAGAGATATTATGCCATTAAAATATTTTTCGGGTGATTTTTCTTCATTTTTATTAACAATGATAATTACTTGCAGAGAAAATAACCAAATTAAATGCCATAAAATAGCGGTGAACCATTTCATTTCAAAAAAATTGCAATGTTGCTTATACTGAATCCAAAAAATACTTTCTTTGAATAAAACATAGGCAATAGGCTCGCCAGATGTCCATGGATCTAATGAAAAGAAAAGGAGTTCGACAACTATCCAAAGAAGAAGAATTGTGGGGAAAAATATGAAGCCCGTTTTCAGGATACGAATATATTGAGTTTTTTTTATATTTTTATTTGTCATTTTTTTTTTCACTTAAATTTAATTAATATTTCCACTTCTTAAGTATATCGATATCACGAAGTAGATATATACTATAGAAGAGTTAGATAATCTGGTTTATTTATTAAGTTAATTTTTGCTAATATTTATTACAATGAATTATCAAATATTTCTTAACAAAAAAATAAATGAGATTAAAAATGGAAAATAAAAAGATAATACGAAACTATATAATAAAAATTCTTGCTGTTGCTCTTATTGCTATTATATTTGCTCAATCAATTATGTTGATTATTGAACCTCAAGAAATTCCTTCTAATGATCCATATATATTCTCTATTGTGCCAAATCACGATCCGATCTCAATTAATGGTAATGATGAGTTAGCAACCTTTGCTAGTAATGAAGGACTTATTGGGAACGGAACGTATGCTTTCCCTTATATTATTAAGGGTTTTATCATTAATGCCAGTACGGCACATGGTATCGAAATTAGAAATACGAATGCTTATCTGATCATCCGAGGTTGCATGGTTGCGGGAGGTATTTCTTTTAATAAATATGGAATGATCTTATATAACGTTTCAAACGCAAATATCATCAGTAATGAACTAATCGAGAATAGTTTGGGAATTATTCTGTATGATTCTAGCAGCAACAACACTCTCTCTCGGAATAAAGCAAACTATAACCGTGGTATTGGAATCTCTCTTTGGTATAATTCAAGTAACAATATTCTTTCTGGGAATATTGTAAGTTATAATGAAGAGATGGGAATCGCTCTGAGTGATTCGTACAACAACACTCTTTCTGGGAATATTGTAAGTTATAATGAAGAAATAGGAATAGATCTGTGAGTTTCGTACAACAACAGTCTTTCTGGGAATATTGTAAGTTATAATGAAAATATCGGAATATATCTGGAAGATTCGTACAACAACACTCTTTCTGGGAATACCGCAAGTTATAACGGAGCTGGAATTCTTCTATCTGGTCAAAGTAACAATAATACGATTTATCATAATGATATCTATGTAAATCAAAACCATCAAGCTTATGAATCAGATGATTGCTTAAATACCAAATGGGATAACGGTACACTCGGAAATTATTGGGGTAATTCTTATATTATCAAATATCCAGATACCACAAATGACGCAAATGTATGGGATACTCCTTATGAGATTGATGGGGATGGTATAGGATCAGATCATTTTCCATTTGTTAATTCCGTATATCCTAATTTTGAACCACCCAGTTTTACAGATGTTCAGGAAGATTTCAGTGTCAATGAAAATTACTCGGGATTAAACATTACTTGGAACACAGTAGATTTGCATCCAGGTACTTATATTGTTGAACTAAACGAAATAGAAAACGTATCGGCCACTTCTTG
>JAUWPK010000133.1 GCA_030611625.1 Promethearchaeum sp.
TCTCTCGCCATCCAGTAGCGTTGGTAAAATAATCAATCGGGAGATTTGTAAATGATCGAAATTGGTTATATTCAAGACTTAAATATGTTAGATATATTAAGTTTTTGAACGATTTGGGTAAAACTGTTAGTTGGTTATAACTCAAATCTAAACTTTCAAGATTCTCTAAATTTCCGAACGATTCTGGGAGAGAACGTAAATTATTATAATCCAAATTTAGATTTATAAGATTTATTAAGTAACCGAACCACTCTGGTAAGATTGATAATTTATTACGTGTAAAATACAAGTTTTTTAGGTTTTTTAGGTTTTTAAGTGGTTCTGGTATTGAAGAGAAATTGTTCATTTGCAAATCTAAATTTTGAATTTTTTTTAAGTTGTCGAACCACTCTGGTAATTCGGTTATTCCATTATTTACGGCACTAAATTTTTCAAGGTTAGTTAAATTTTGAAGTGAACTAGGTAATGACTTTATCCGATTATTATTTATAGAAAAATATTTGATCTTTTTTAAATTTCCAAAGGATTGCGGTAGATTAGTTAGACGATTCTCGCTTAAATTAAGGATTTCAAGGTTTGTTAGGTTTCCGATGGTGTTAGGGAGAGATATTAATTTGGATTTGTTTCTTGATATTCCGAGTTCTCTAAGTTTTCTCAGTTTACCGATTGTTTCGGGGAGTTCAACTAATTCATTACCACTCAAATATAACATTTCAAGATTTCTTAGATCTCCGATACTATTAGGGAGGGATGTTAATTTGTTGATACCTAATTCCAATTTCATAAGATTTCCTAAGTTTCCAATGGATTCGGGCAGTTTGATCAGTAAATTTTGATGGACGTCGAATTCTTCAAGATTTTTCAGATTCCCGATAGAATCAGGCAACATAATTAGATTATTTAGTGCTAAAGATAGTTTTTTCAAAGATTTTATTGGCACGATGGAATCTGGTAGGGTTGAGAGGGATTTATTGTTGGTTATCGAAAGATCAGTTAAATATTTTAGTTTACTTAGTGTTTCCCAAAGTGTTTCGGGAAAATTTTTGGCGAAATTAAATGAAAGATTAACAATGTGCCCGTTTTCTTGTGAAAAATAAGGGGTAAGTGAGGAATCCTTTAAATCTTGCACAATTTTTTGTTCCGCTGATGATAAACCTTCGGTTGAAACCTTCATTTTTTCAATATTCCTACTGAGTGTTGTTACATTATTTGTTTTTTTCTCTAACCAACATTAAATTAACACAACCTCTTATATTTAATCTCGATTTTCGTTTTCTTAACATATCCAAAAAAATGTAAATATTGCATCCTTTCAAACTGATCATGTAGTTCTTTTGGGAGATATCAAGGTACTAAGGATAATAATTAAAATTGAATATATCGAATTTTTTTTTACGTATTATTAAGAATATAAAATGACCCTCATAGAGTTTTATTTGATTAAAATTTGAGAATAGAATGAAATTGATCATTATTGATCATTACATGTTGATTCTCGAATTATATCCCACAAAACAACGATGAATTCATACAAAAGTTTTAAATATTCCTCATAGTTTCATTAAATAAAGTGAAAAATATTTGTTTGATTAATAAAACAAGTATTTGAATAAAAATTTCGAAGTGTTTTGCATGGCTGCTCAAAAAATTACAAGGGAAGACGTTGATTACAATCCATGTAGTTTTGAAATTAGGCTGAATAATGATATAAATAATCTTTGTGATTGTATACCTAAATCTCCCTTATATTCTTGGTTAAATGCAAATATTGTTAAGGCTTATCCAGGTGAAGTAGAACTAGAATTTACTGTAACTCCAAAATTAACAAATCCTGCTGGTGTATTACACGGTGGTATACAATGTGCAATTTTGGATGAAGTTGTGGGGATGACAGGTGCAAGTTTGGAATTGGATCAGTTTCTATATGCAATTGATTTAAAAGTAGATTACCTTCGAAAAGCAAGATTAGGCCAAACTCTAAGCGTAAAAGGTAAGATAATAAAATTAGGCAGAAATATTGTAAATTGCACTGCAGAAATTTATTCAAAAGATTGTAAATTAATTGCTCAAGCAAAATCGAATTTGATAATACATTAATTTTTCATTAATATTAGAAATCTATTAATTTTCTCTGCTTCTTTTGTAATTCAATCGACATTTTGATTATTAGAGCGAACTTCTTTTTCAATTTGGTCGATTTCTAGTTCAATTAGTGAATCAAATTTTGTTATTATCCTCTTATATTTTTCTACTGAAATTCTGCCAATATTTTTTATAATAAGCGATTGATGGATTTTTAAAACGCTATCAACTTTTGCGCAACTATTAGTTTTTAAAAAACCCTCTACAAGATCATCATTAGTGATTAAAACAGAATTTGGGAGAGATATATTTGATGTGACGGCTATTACTATTACATCCTGCGAAATTGTATTATAAGATGAGTTACTTAAAATGATTACTGGCCGAACTTTTTTTCCACTCTGATCCGAGAATGGAAAAGGGAGTAACACTAAATTTCTTTGCTGAATTAAAGGTAATTGCGCCATATTTCATCATCATCTTTATTATTCCAAAGGTCTTGAAGTGTTTGCTCTGCTAGTGAAAGCCATCCCATTTGTTCTTTAAATTCATATTCTTTGTCCAATTTTTGGAGAATTAAGTTTCGAATAAATTCAGATTTTGATGAGAATTGTTTTTCTTTTATATACATATCTAGGCGTTCAGCATCTCTTGGAGATAATTTTATAGTAATTGTTTTCACAGTAATCTTAAGGGATTACCCATATAAATATTCTTCGCTTTAAGTATTTTTCTATCTCTAATTTCTTGAATTATCTAAAAATCTGTTATTTTTCTCTGCTTCTTTTGTAATTCATATTGTTTTATAATATTTTCAGTGGTTTTCCACCAAGTACATACAATAGGAGGTAATTTTCTATGTTAAAAATATCAGGTCAAATAAAATTCAAATAAAAGCAAAAGAAATAATACTTTGAGTTTTTTTATTTTAAATGAGAAAAAATTATGGCTACAATTCCAGTTGAAAAAGAACTACTAGAAGATTTATTAAATTCCAAAATTCAGCTAATTACCCAACGAATTAATAATATTTTAGATAAATGGGAGTTTAAAACTAAAGATTCTTTTTTAAAAGCAGCTTCAAATGGATCAATTGAAGAAGCAGAAATGGATGCAATTTCATTAACTAATTTAATAGATCGAAAAGAAGATTTGATGAAATATAAAGTAAAATGGAGCTTTGCTGAGTGAAAGATATTAAAAAAATAAAACAAGCAGCAATAATTATTGAAGACCTTTTTTCGAAGCATATTTCACGTTTAGTTTTAGATTATGAGGACCCTTGAATTAAACTTATATTAAATGATGGTGTTATTGTCTATCTTCAATATAACAATCATGGTCAATATTCTTATAATATTATTTTCTCCAATGAGGCCTTAGATCGCTGTCGATTTGACAATTATGATGATAAATGGCAAGTGGAGAGTAAACCACATCATTTCCACCCAAGGTTATTAAAAGAAGCATTTTTTAGCCCGATGTCTGGTAATCCAACTAAAGATTTAGAAATTCTCTTTTCTCTATTGATTTCAGGAAAAATATTTAATCAAAACTTCACTTTCAAGTGAAAAAAACTAAATAAATTTTTTGCTTTTATTAGAAATCTGTTATTTTTCTCTGCTTCTTTCGTAATTCATATTCTTTTACAATATTTTCAGCGGTTTTCCACCAAGTCCTAACTATGGGAGGGAAATTTTGATGAGAATTATAATAGGATTTCAAATATTTTTTCGTATAAGGGTCACTTGGATATCCTGAACCAATATTTCCATATTTTTTTTTATATTCGTCAATAATGTGATCTCGTTTAGTTTTTGCAAGAATTGAAGCTGCACCTACAATTTTAAAAATTGCATCACCACGATGCTTGGAAATAATTTTTTTAGGTATAAATCTTAACAAACCCCCGATAGTTTTTCCAAATCTTTCTTCAATAACATCTGCAGCGTCTAAATAAATTATATCAGGTTGTGGTTTTATCCTATTTATTAATTTTGCAAAACTTATTTCTTCTATTTCATTTAGACTTAATCCCTTTTTATGGAGGGCATTGATATCTTTCGCAGTTATCTCAAGCAAATCATAACTAACAGCAAGATTTTTGATTTTTTGCGCAAGCATCTCTCGCTTTTTTGCTGAGATTTTTTTAGAATCATCTACCCCAATCTCATCCAAGATATGTAGATCTTTTTCGTTGAAGATAACACAACCAATAACTAAACTCCCAATTACCGGTCCGCGACCTGCTTCATCTAACCCTGCTATTAACATTTGTAATAATTCCAGAAATAGTTTGTAATTAAATTACTTTAGTTTTTTCGTGTTTTTATTAAATCTTTGAATTTCTTTGGATCTTCAAGTATTTTTAGTTCTTTTATGACAACATATGGCACTTTTTCTTGTTTTACTTGTTTTATATTGATATTCTCATCATCACAAATCATTATTCCAGTAGTTCCAGTTGAATTTTTGGTATTTTTTAAGAAATTAATTTTTGTGTCATGTTTGGATTTTTTATACATTTTTTCACTCATTGTGCCTCCGATTAATGTATAATCCTCAATTTTTGTGGAATCATCGTTTTCACGATAGATAAATAGGTCAAATGGGCTTGTACGAGTCCAATATGTCTGATATCCCGTTTTTTCAACAATTTCGTTTATTGTATTCATTAATTCACGATTTTTTGCTGATATTTTTCTCTGCAGTTTTTGATTAATAGAAAAATCAGTGAAGGATTGATTAATATAATCAAATGCATTCATTGGAACTTGAATGGAATCCCCCAAAATATCTTCAAGATGTTGTGCATGTTCCGTTGAAGTGCGCATTTCATTTTTCTCGTAATGCATTATCGATTTAGCTGATACTTTGAGTTTTTCTGCAAGATCATTTCGAGTATATTTTTTTTTTTTCCTAAGATGAATTAATTTTTCTCCATCAATATCTACAAAAAATCCCCCTTTTTTAGCAATTGCTAACGGTAGTTGATTATTTTTAATTATTCGGGTGAAAGTATTCATATTTATTGATATAAGGCCTTTTCGAATAAATAAGCAATCGTCTTTTAGTAAATCATGTCTATTTTCAATTCCAATAATAATTGGTAAAGCTCTAAGGAATCTGCTAAGCAATTTTAACTCATGCATGAAATATGGTTTAATAATATCGATATTTTCTACAAGTTTTATCAACAAAGAGGGTACATTTGGTGTATGATGCCGGGCAAACAATTCAAAGCACATTTCAAGCTCAGAACTTATATTATTATAGACTGAATAATCTTCTTGTTGTAACACTCGAGTTGTTTTCTCTTTATTGGCTAAAATTGCACTACTGCTCATTTTAAAACATCCACTAAAATTTTTAATTAACTATAATGATCGAGTAAATTAGACATTAAAAAAATTTGTAAATCTATAACTATTTTTCGTCAAAATTGATTCCGTAATCATATTCCATAAACACCCTAACCATCTTCAAACCGTCATCGGTAAAATAAATTCGATGGTCTCTGCCTTGTTTTTCTTTGTAAATTAAATTCCAGCGTTCAATTAATGGAGTAATAATAGCGCGATTTAGACTCATTTTTTCGGACGTGTCTTGATCTCTTTGATTATCATTCTTTTTAACAGTTCTTATTTTATATATGCGAAATATCGCATTTTGCCAATCTCTTTGGAGTACAAAATCTCTTTTTCTCTCAAATTTATCGTGTAACATTAACCAGTATAAAATTTGCATTGCTTTTATTAATTCTATTGTAGGTTTATTAAATTTAAATTCAGGTGGTTCAGCAGAATACATTAATCCTGAATGTGCTGAATCTGCACTCGGATCATAATCTAAAGAATATGGATAAATTAGTTTGATATTATCCCAAAGTCTATTGGCATCATTATTAGCAATTGCAACCATTTTACTTCCGGTTCCCATATTTATCGTGAAGATAGTCCCTTCATCTTTATTTTTTACAAGTTCTGAGCTTATAATGTTCGCTAAATTTGATATAATATCATAATAATCTATGTAATTAACGTCATTTTCAATAATTTTGCAGTTTTTAAGATTTCCTTTAATTGTTTTAATATTTAATTTCTTATAATCTAAGAATACATCCTCATTTTCTCCGCGATGACATATATAATATAAAACATCAGGTTCATCGGATAAAATTGGTTCAGTAATCCTCTTCTTTTCTTGTGCATTATAAGTAATATGTATTTTTCGCATAATTTTTGTCTCCTTCCTACTATAATCTAAGAAATTAAACTAAATTAAATTATGAATTTCTAATAAACTCAAAATAATTTCATTAAAACATTATTCAAGTTCATATTCTCGAAAATTTTTACAAAATTGACTTACATCCACATAACTTGATAAAGCTTTTAAACATTGTAATGAAAATTTTTACTGAAGAAATTTTTGAGATGAAATCAAATGAAAAATAAATCAAATTTTGGGGCTTTTATCCTTGTCAGTGGATTAATTTCTCTTATATTCATTGCTGGGGCAGGTTATTTTGTACTTCCGCTAATATATCCAAATATTAATGAAGAAATCGAAACAGAAACAGAAACACCGAATATTTTACTTCAGTCAAAGTATATTGATATCACTACGCAAGCAATTCTTTATGATGATGAAATGGATTTTGTAAAAATAATAGATACTGAATTGTCAATTACTACACAGGGCAATTCATCACTAGCAGTTTCATTTTCAATGGTGGTTTTGATGATATTAGATGCATCATTTTCAGGAATTTTATTTTTTGAATTTGCAATTGCAATTAACGGAATAGGAAATAGAACAATTCCATTTTCTTATTCCAGATTTTCAGCAACAGGTCTGGAACAGCATTCAGTAGATTTTACAATAAATTATCTCACGGGAATTATACCTAGTGGTACTTATAATATCGAAGCTTCTTGGCATTCAAAAAGTGATCCAACTGGAAGTAGTTATTTAAAATCATATTTTTCGCCTTCAATGGGACCAAATTATACACGAACAATTTGGGCTCAAGAACTCAGAGGGTAAGATCTTTTAACCAACCCTATTGCTTCTTTCTGGTCTTTTTTTCTCATATTTAAAATTTTAAAATAATTTAAAAAATCTTGGTATCAAGAAAGAGGACAAAAAAAAATATTAGAAATTATTTATCAAAATTTTCAAATTTTATGAAAAATTTATATAAGCATGAGCCAACCACCAAACTTATCACCTCAAGAAACACAAGAAGTCTCACGTTTTCAAAATTTACAGCAACAATTAGAATTTATGATGCAACAACAATCATCAATTCAACATCAATTTGCAGATAAAGAGTCAGCGATAAAAGAATTGGAATCCGCTGGGGAAGACGCTGTTGTTTACAAATCTGCAGGTGGAATTTTTATTAAATCATCTCAAAAAGTTTTACTCGATTCTTCAAAAGAACTAAAAGAACAACTTGAAATTAGATTAAAAAGTATAACAAAGCAAGTAGAACGTATAAAAACCCAATTTGAAGAACAAAAAAAGAAAATTCAAGAGATAAATAAGAAGCTAGGGTATTAAGGTATAATTGTTGAATTAATAAATGCTAAAAATAATATTTTTTTGAGGTTTTTCAAGTTGAAAGAAATAAATTCAAATTTAACTATTCGAAATTTCATTACAGATTTAATATGTTCTGTATCAAATTCATCATCAATTGTTATAGCTGGGCATAATAATGCTGATCCTGATGCTTTAGCTGCAGTTATGGGTTTGAAAGAATTTCTAAATCAAATAGACCCAAACAAAAAGATCGATTTAGTTTTAAATTTGAACAAATTAGCTGAAAAAATATACAAGGAAATACTATCAGACCCTAAGTGGAATTTTTCAAATACATTTCCTGAAAATATTGATTTATTGATAATAACCGATACTTCAGATTTAGGTATGGTTATTGATAGCAAGTATTTACAAAAGAAAGGAAAAGCTCCGATAATTCAAAGTATAATTATTATTGATCATCATATTCCTCCAATAAAGTGGGATGATCGTGTAAAACAAACCCTTATTCTAAGTGATTACTCTTCTTCAGCGGAGATTATTACTAAATTATTCCAAATGCAAGATCTAATTCCAAATCGTGATATTGTTCTCGCTTTATTAGCAGGAATTATAACAGATACAGGTCATTTTCGTTATGCAACAAAAAATACTCTCGAGAATGCCAAATTCTTGCTTGAAACTGGAGTATCTATTTCTGAAGTAACAGATCATTTAAATAAAAAGATGGCTCGCTCTGAAAAAATAGCTAGGATCAAAAGCGCTAACCGTATTCAAAAAATCCACTATATTCAAGAATATATCGTTGTTTTCAGTCATGTTTCCAGTTATGAGGCTAGCGCTTGTAAATCTCTGATTGAATTAGGTGCTGATTTAAGCTTTATTATTTCTTATATACCTAAAACTAATGAATTTAGAATTTCATCAAGAGCTAAGGGAAAACTGATAAGAGAGACTCCGCTTCATTTAGGAGAGATAATGAAGATAATTGGTCAAAATCATAGTGGTTCTGGTGGAGGGCATGATGCTGCGGCGGGAGCCTATGGTATTATAAATAATGAGAACAAGGATTATATGGGAGTATTAGTTCCAGAAATATTAAAACTTGTTAAAAAGGTAGTTGTTAAAAAAATTGATTGACATCTCCGCGACCAATGTTTCATTCAAATATAAAACATCAGATGTAAATATTTTAAAAGATATAAATCTCAATCTTGAAAAGGGAAATTTTATATTAATTTGTGGACCGACTGGCTCTGGGAAAACATCATTAATTCGATCAATCAATGGACTTATCCCTCATTTCTATCGTGGAAAATTTTATGGATATATGAAGATTAAAGAT
>JAUWPK010000236.1 GCA_030611625.1 Promethearchaeum sp.
ATGTATATGTCGCGTTTGTCAAAAATTCCGATAAATTATCGTTCTTTGCTTCTCTTCTATAAGAAAAATATGTTTGAAAAGATTCTTCAATACTATGGTTCTGAAAAAAATTTAATTGTTCATCAATAAAAACTCGAGATAATAATTGTAATACTGTTTCATCTGTAATATTTTTTCCAATATTATATGATATAGTTCCATTTTCATATAAATCATCTGTTCCATTTACAGATAGCATTATAGGTATTGTATCTTCAATTTTAATGCCGTTTTTTTCGATTTCATAAGTAATGCAATAATTCATCTCAATTAAATCTAAGTTGCTTTCTGAACTGGAAAGAGGAGTTGCAATTAAGGGATTGAACGCTTTTTCATTAATAATGTTGGATGTGAAAAAATGGAGAGATAAAATGCTACTTTGAAAAATCATTAAAAATAAAGTAAAATAAATTAGAAATTTGTTTCTTTTTTTCAATACTTCCATCCTCGTTTAATATTAATATAATATCAAATAGATTTTTTATAAAATTTTTGTTAAACTACGTTTAATGAGATAAAATAGAAATAAAAAAAAAATAGGTTGTTTTTACATCTTTAAATTATTTTCGATGCTTTACAACCAATGCTGCAATAGAAATTATACCAAATAATCCTACAAGCCAAATTGGAAATCCGGGAATACTAAATGGACTGTTTTCTCCGATCTTACCATTTATAATTTCGTCTTCAGTTGGTGGGTTAACTCCGTCTTGAGCAATTGTATAGGTAATATCAAATGAGATTTCTTCATTATTAAGGTCTGGAGCCCCTTCGATTGCTGTTGTATCTAAAGTAATTCCTACATGTACATATACTGCAAAAGTTTCTAGTGCCCAATCATTATCATATTCCACGGCCATTACTACAGTTCCAGAATAATCATCGATTCCGGCCTCTGCTAATTCATCTTCGAATTCTTCACCATACGCTTCTTCAAGCAGGTCTGGATCAATTTCACCGACATTCCATACAATTCCTACAGATTTTTCATCAACATAAATTTGACTAACACCTGCATCAGCTAATACGGTTTGGAGGGTGCTTGATGTATTAAATGGATCAATTGGATTTCCTTCATCTAAGTTATACAATAAATCGAACTCGAACATATCTGTTGCATAATCATACATTTCCTCGAAATTCATCTCTGAGGGTAAGAATATTGGTAAACCGTCTATACCACCAAATTCTGGAAATGGATTTTCTGGTTCAAGTGTTCCGTCTGAAAGTTCTGTAAGTTCGTATTCCATCACTGTTCCATTCTCATAGTACCATATTCCATTACTACTTACCTGATAAATCTGCATATTGTCCCAATCTGGTTGGAATGCAGGATCTTCGAGCATATCAATCATATCATCGATTTCTTCTTCAAAATATTCATATTCTGTATCATTCATGTAGTTAACCATAAAATCCTTTGCATCCTCAAGTTTTGCAACAGAAACAATTTCAGGAGTCTCCCAGCCATTTCCTTCATTCAAGTCGGCTCGGACTGAAGCATTGAATATATCATAATACTGAGTATAGGTTGAATCATCAGAAGAATCTGTCCAATTGTAAATTTCTGAATACATTTCTGTAAGTTCGTATTGTATCTTGTAATCCACCACCAAGAATTCTTCTAAATCATTCATAAATGCTTCTGAGCTAAAATCTGCACTTATTATATCTTCAGCTTCTAGCCAAGTATCCATTTCATCGTAAAATGAACTATCAGCTGTAAAATTGAATACAAAATTCATATTATATTCAAAAGAATCACCTTCTGAAACATCATATTCAAAATAGGTATTGTCATAATCATAGCCATAATCTGCTTTTACAGAAACAAGCATGCTAAAAGCCATGCTAAAAAGCAGTAATAATGCTATTGAAAAGCTAATTTTTTTATTTTTCATTTTTATCATCCAATAAAAATCAAATTCTTTCATTGTGAGAGAATTACAATTAATATATTTTTCCATCTTAAAAGTATTCGGGTACTTTTTTATTAAAAACTAGAAATAAAGAAAAATAACTAATACAATTGTTTTATTAAGCCTTCTTCAAGAATATAATTTGTATCGGTAATTCGTTTAACAGCTGGATTGTGTGAGACAATTAAGATAGATGTATTAAATTGCCTTAAAGTCTGTAGATAGTCTAAAATCTTCTCAGAATTCTTAACATCAAGATTTCCGGTAGGTTCATCTAATAAAATCAAAACTGGGTCCATTATCAGAGCTCTTGAAATTGCAACTCGTTGTTGTTCCCCGATGCTAAGCTGATATGGGAAATTTTTTGCTTTTTTACTTAATCCAAATTTCTCCAATAATTTAGTAGATTTTTCATTCTGATCCTTTTGAGGAATTTTTGCTAATGCCAATGGTAGTTCAATATTTTGCTGAACGGTTAAGGTTTGAATAAGATTAAAAGTTTGAAATATAAATCCTAGCTTAAATAGTCGAATTCTGCGCTTATCCTTGAAGGAAAGGCTCTTAATATCGATTCCTGATAGGAAATATTCCCCTTCGTTAAAATTATCCAAAAGTCCTATTATATTTAATAGTGTAGATTTACCACTTCCGCTGGGACCCATAATACTTACAAATTCTCCTTTTTTGATAGTAAAATCTATCCCTTGTAAAACATTCAATGTTTCTGAAGGAGTGATAAAAATTTTAGTTAGATCTTTAATTTCAATAATATTTTCGGGATTTTTTTCATTTTCCATAGTGTTTCACATTTCTAAATTTAATATTTCTGTTTTATATCTCCAAGGTTATATTTTTTTAAAGCAATAAGGGCTGGAATGATTGTAAAAACCAATCCGCATAGAAAAATTATCAGTGAAGTTGATAAAAATATCTTTAAAGGCAAAGTATTAATTAGCCAATGGGTTTCATTAATAAAAATTGTTATAAATCTGCCTTGACCCAATGATTGTAACATTTTCGTCCAAATTAAAGAAAAACTTAAAATTGATAATGGTAATCCTAAAACTAATCCAATAGAAATCAAAAAAATTGATTCACTTAGTAATAATCCAATAATTTTTTTTTTTGGAGTGCCCAATATAACAAACAAATCGAAATCTTTCTTTTTACTATATACATTTATTGTTTCTATAGAAAATATAAAAATCAATGCAGATATTGTTGAGAAACTGGATAAAACAAAACTTATGTTATTAATGTAGCTAGATAATCCTCCTTTGATATCATCAATTTCTTCAATAGTTAGGAGATCTAGTTGAGGAAACTCTGTTTCAAAATCTTCAATAAGGAAGTTTTGCTCCTCGACTTCATTCGGAATAAAAATTACTGATAATTGATTAGGAAGACCGGTCAAATTTTGTAATTTACTCAAATCTACATAGATCATTCTATCCAAAATTGAATAACTTGGAGTTGTTGAACCGGTTATTTGAAATGTCTCATTAAAAAATGTCATATTTCCTTCATCTACCCAGAAATCACCTACAATAATTTGATTTTGATTTTCCGGCCAAGACCCAGAATCTAATTGCATTTTATCGAATAAAATTGACATATCTTCAAGATTTAAACCTACAATATAACTTGGATTAAATGAAGTTATTTCTAAGTTATTAGAAATCAAAAGACAAGGGATAGTGTTAACATTAAATATTTCTTCGATTTCAATCTGGTTATTTTGATTTATAGAAGAACTAATAGGAAGAAGTTGAATATAATCTGTCCCGCGCTCGACTATTTGATCGTAATCACTAAATGGAGTAAAGAATGAACTTGAAATTCGGGAATATTTTTCTGTCATTAAATTGATAACTATCATTCCATTGCATGCTAGAATGATGCCTATAACCATTAGTATAGTTCGACCTTTCTTTTTGGTCAAGTTATTAATAATATATGAGCGTAATTTCATTCCCTTCAACTGTCTCTTATTTTAACTTTATTCTTCCTTTCTAAAGCTTTTAACGATACTAACTCGGGCTGCTTTTATTGATGGATAAATTGCAACAAAAATTCCAATTAATATAGATCCAATAAAAATCTGCCAGTATATTTCACTAGGGATTTTGTCATTCATATTTAGAGCATATTCCCATGCATTTGTTGATCTTGTAGTATATTCATCCATAAGATAAAATGAATATGAAAAGAAAGCTATTCCTGTAAAAATAGATAGTATATATCCTAAAATAGTTATTAGAAGCGTCTGGAGAAAAATTATTAAACCTATTTTCGTTGAAGACATCCCTATTGCTTGGAGCATTCCGAATTCACGCATTTGATCTTTTACATTTAACATCATAAGAATAAAAATGAATAGAACGCTGATTGCTAATGGAAATATAGCTAAAATAATTTGTAAGGCATCAAAAATCTTAAAGAAATTACCCGCAGCTTCATCTAATAATTCTGACCCAATAACCTCTACATATGGATATTCTAATTCAATATCTGACTTAATAGAATTAAATTTATCCGGATCACTAAAAATCTCGGCGTCTCCCATAACATAATAAACAGAACAGAAACCTTCCATATCATAAAGTTCTTGAATATCGCCATATTCGATATAAACGAATTTATCCAGGAATATCGAATCTGATTCAAGAATTCCCGTAATTTTAAAATCCTTATTCAGTATAGTTATTGAATCATTGACTCCCAATATTCCTCCTCCTGCATCAGGTCCTATTACTGTTTCATTTTTGCCTTCTTCTGGCCATGTACCCTCTTTTAACTCGATATCTTTGAGGTAATAATTTATAAGAAATTCGAAATCTATACCTATAATGGTAGTTTTAAAATAATTCTTCTGTGTTTCATTCCCGAAATTTTTGAATATTAAGGCAAATGCATTATTCAACCCTGGAATTTCATCAAATATATCTGAAACATTTTCTGATACCTTCGATTCATACGGAACAATCTGAATTATTGAAGTTCCTTTCGACAAAATCATGAAATTGTTATCCTTAATAAAAAACATTCGATTCATTGATGAATTTAGCATTTCAGAATAACTGGTTGTTGCAAAAACCGCACCTAATGCTACACTAAATCCGATAATGCAAGCAATATAACGAATTTTGTATTTTTTGATAAATGATATGAAGTAATTGGTTAGGTGCACAATTTTGCTTATATTTCACTTTGCTTATATTTTTTGTTTAATTAATTTACCTAGAGATTTCCAAATGAAAAATAAAGAAAATAAGGATGAGAAATTTAAGGAATTTGATGATTTTGTTAATGATTTACAAAATACCATTGATGCTAAAGTACGCGAAGATTTTTCTACTTATGCTCTTGAACTTGGAAAGAATCCCTACAAATACGGAAAATTACCATCAAATCTAATTTCAGTTCAAAAAAATTGGCGTGGAAGTTGCGGTGATTCAGTTACTTTTTTTTTGCAAATTGAAAATGATATAATTCAAGACATTAGATATGAAACCGACGGTTGCACAACATCAAGTATTGCAGCTTCTCAAACTGCTAAAATGGTTGATAAAAAATCAATAAAAGAAGCACTTCAACTCACTGATAAGCAAGTGCTGTCTGCTTTAGGAAATTTTCCTGAGGATAATTATCACTGTGCTACTTTATCAGTCACTACATTACATTTAGCAATAAATGATTTTTTGAAATCGAAGAATTAAAAGTTTTTTCTGCATTTCTAAATCTATTAAAATGAGTAATAAATCATCACCACGAATTTACAATTTATTTCCCCGTTTATTAGGATCCATCGAAAACTGGGATAAACATTTGAAACGAATTCTAAAAATGGGATTTAATTGGGTTTTCATTAATCCTGTTAACTATAGTGGTTTTTCTGGTTCACTCTATTCTATTAAAGATTATTTTAAATTAAATCCCATCTTTGCACTCGATGAAAAAGACGAAATCAGTTGGGGATCATTGAAAACTTTTATTACAATATGCCATGCAAATGGGCTTAAATTTATGATTGATATTGTTTTTAATCATACAGCAATAGATTCCGCGTTAATTTCTGAGCATCCAAGTTGGTTTAAAAAGAAATGGGTTGTATTTGAAAAATCTTC
>JAUWPK010000142.1 GCA_030611625.1 Promethearchaeum sp.
CATGATTTTAACAATATTTTAGCAGTAATTTTAGGAAATGTATCTTTACTTCAAATGGATTCGGAACATCTATCAGAAGAACACAATCAAATAATAAACGATATTTCCACAGCAAGTGAAAGGGCAAAATCTATAATAAAACAGTTACAAGAATTTTCCTCACAAGATACTCGTAAAGAAGAAGACGAAATTTTCGATTTATCTGTTGTGGTTGATGAAATAATGAATTTCATGAAGAATACAACAAATAGACTTATCCAAAAGGAAAATTCAATACCCAAAAATCGCTATTTCATAAAAGGTAATCCCACTGAGTTTAATCAAGTGTTATTAAACCTAGGAACGAATTCGATCCATGCAATTGAAGAGAAAAAAAATGGAGCAACCACGTTAGATTTTATTAAAATTGATGTTTCCTTCCCAGAAGGTGAACAAAAAAATTCGCATATAATTGTAAATTTTATGGATTCAGGAAAAGGTATTACGGACAAGAATTTAAAACAAATGTTCATTCCTTTTTTCACCACAAAAACGGGAAGTGGACCTAAAAAGGTCAAAGGAAGGGGTTTGGGGCTTTCAATGGTATATAATATCATCACTAACAAATTTAAAGGTTCAATAAATGTAGAAAGTAGAGTGGATCACGGAACAGTTTTTTATATCACACTCCCCCTTGCAGAACATGAAGATAATTTTAATCATTGACTATTTCCAAAGGATTATCGAATATCCCCTTAATTGAAGGATGAGTTCGATAACGCAAACAAACCAAATAACTACGTTTACTTGTACATTAAATATTTTTCCGAATTTTTCTCGATTTTCCCAGAGTAATTTATCCTTTTGAAAAATTGGTAGAAATTCTATTCCAAAGAAAGCAAGGGGAAGAAATACCAAAAAAACACCGTCAGCATCTTTAAGCGAAGGAAGAATAACGTAAAATGCCAATATTTCGAATAATGGAACAGATAAATGGAGAATTAATAAATTTCGAGTAGTGACCGCAAAAAAAGTTATAATCAAATAATACGTTCCAATTATCACACATAATAAATAAGGAACAATAAAGTACTTTAAGGTGATGAAAGAACCAATATTTGCAAATAACACATTATAAAGATATGCAAAAAATGCATGATAGCTTAAACACGCAAAGATTATTCCAACTATCGTTAGTAAACCAGAGATGTGCCGCGTTGGACTCACAAATCTATAATCTAAATCCCAAATTTGCAAGATAAGTAAAATTGTTTGAATCCCCACTAACCCCCACATTAGGTAGAAAGGATTAAACATGACTTCTACTACCATTACTCGTTCCTCATTGATTCGACTTTAAACGAATCTACAAGCTCATCGTCTATTGTATAGGTGTCCACTTGAATGAAATCATTATTTACTGATATGCTCGTATAAGTTAATCCAAAAAACATGTTTTGCGAATCATCAATAAGGATAGCATGAGGATCTTGGAAAGCTCCACCTCCTCCGAGAATCACAGAATCGATACCATCACTTCTCACATGTTCATAATGGTGATCGTGGCCATTCAAAATCAAGGAAACATTATATTCTTTAAGAATCGGAAGTAAATTTTCTACCATATAATTATTTATTCCATGAAATCCGCTTGCTTTTATGGGACAATGAAATGAAACAATTCTGAATTTTGAAGATTGTGCTTGTTCTAAGTCATTTTTTATCCAGTCTAGTTGACTTTCTCTTAGATTTTCGAATTCATCTTCTGTTCCATACTTAAAGTCGCAAATGGTAAAGTGCACCATTGAATAGTTGAAAGAATAAGAATAGAAATTAGGATTAGATGAAAGGGGAAAATATTCTAGAAATTTAGAGTTAGTTTCCGTATCATTCGCCTTAGGATAAGTTGAGTCATGGTTTCCAATAACGGGAACAAGGACGGTTTTGTTTAGAACATCTCCATAAATATCGAAGAAATCATTCCAATCTGACTGATCTTGACCGTTCCATACGAAATCCCCAACATTCATCATGAAATCATACTGAAATATGTTTTTTGTAAGTCTACTCGCAACTTTTTTGCAAAAACCATTTGACCAACTAGCTTGTTGAGTATCAGAAATAGCCAAGAAATTAAAGGATGTATTTTCATCACCAGGAGCGGTTTGAAATACATTGATTTCATCTTTTATTTCTTGAGAGGAACCGATTTTATAATAATATTTCGTATTAGATTTCAGATCTGTTAGTAATACATGGTGTATTTCAGTCAAAGTGGAATTAAAAATTGAATTATTTAATGAATTAAAATTTTCACCATAAAAAACTGCACTATCTTCATTAATTTTTGATTCCCAAGAAATAATTACTTCTGATGAGGGATTGTTTTGCCATAATACCCACGGACCTTTTTCTTTTGGATTAAATAAATTTTTGTCGATAGAATGGACTAAAATTATTGATAGAATTGTACCGACAATTAGTGAAGTGGCAATTATTTTTCGTGGTAATTCTTTCATTTTTTATATTCTATAATTCCAGATTTTATTTATTAATTTATTTTGTACAATATAAAGAATATCAAATAAAAAAATATATAATAACAAAATATTAATATAATACTTGAGAAGGACTATGGAATCAGAAAATGAAAAATCAATTATAGGGCATATTGATCCAATTTACATAAAATACCAAGTATTAGAAGCCATTTCTGTATCATTTTTCATAAATTTAGTTGCTCTAATAATAGGTATTATCATTAACAGTTATACAATTGCGAAAAGTGGATTACCAATCCCCAATATTTGGCTTTACATATTGATAATTATATTATCCATTTTCTCTATTTCCTTAATTTTAAGCATTTTCTTATCTAAAAGTTATGTTAAAAATTATATATATGAAATTTCTGAAGAAAACCTTATCATTAGATCTGGAACTTTTACGCGCAAGAAATTAATAATTCCCCTTAAAAAAATTCAAAATTTAGTGGTTTTTCAAAATGTTAGAGACAGGATTTTAAAAATCTATACTATTAGAATTGAAACAATAAGATCGATTGGAATGGCGTATCAATACACAGGAATAGTAAGACCTGAAGGATATATCCCCGCAGTAAGAGATCCTGACTCTATTGTATCTGTTCTTAATAAAAAAATTCAAAATTGTAAATAAATTGTTTTTTCATTACTTTTTATTCTAATCTCAATTTAAATGCTTGAGATTTTTCTAAAAATTTTAATTCAAATTAAAATAGATTTCAATAAATCTTGAATAATTAAGGTGATAATGAATGAAAATATTAGAAGAAGGCACTGGGGAGCTTGTAGGTTGGCATGATCCCGATGAAAATCGTGAATGGATGGCCAAACGATCCCGTGCTATAGTAGATAAACAAATGTCCTTGTCAGACGCTGTTTCAAAATATGTTACTGATGGAGATGTAATTGCCATGGGCGGTTTTGGGCACATAAGAGTTTCTATGGCAGCAATTTTTGAAATGATAAGGCAAAAGAAAAAAAATCTTACAATGCTTGGTAAAACTGGGGTTCACGACATAGATATTATGATTGGGGGCGGAATCATCAGTAAGGTTGAAGTTGCGTATTGCTTCGGCCATGAGATGAGAGGTCTTTCAAAATGTGGTCGAAATGCAGTCGAATCTGGTCGAGTTAAGGTTATTTCTGAAATAAGTAATGCAGGACATCAATGGCGATTTTTAGGAGGAATGATGGGGGTTCCATTTGTTCCAACACGAACAATGCTTGGATCTGATACATTACGTAAATCTTCTGCTAAAGTTGTTGAAGACCCGTGGACAAAGAAGCCGATCTGTTTGATTCCCTCATGTAATCCTGACATTGTCTTTATTCATGTCCCAAGAGCGGATAAATTTGGAAATTGCCAATTTGATGGGTATGTAGTTGAAGACTTTGAAATAGCGCGAGCTGCCAGAAAATTAGTAATAACCACAGAGAAAATTATCGATAATGAAGAAATTAGAGATAAACCTTGGAAAACGTTGATTCCAGGATTCTTTGTAGATGCTGTAGTCGAGGTGAAATATGGTTCCCATCCCTGCAATATGCCCGGGCAATATTATTTTGATGAAGTTGCAATAAGTGAATGGTTAGATATGTCTAAAACAGATGAAGGATTGAAACTATGGTTGGATAAATATGTGTATGGAGTTTCAAATTTTGAAGAATATTTAGAGCTCGTGGGAGGAGTAGAGAAAATGAAGTATTTATATGAATTAGAGCATTATCGAGCAGAATTAAAAGCACCTTGGTTAGATAAAAAACTTGGGGGGAAAAAATAATGACTACAATTGATACTTATTATACTCCAACTCATCTTATGGCGGTCACAGCTGCAAAGGTTCTAAAAGATAATAAATCAGTATTTGTAGGTACGGGGCTTCCTATGATTGCGGCAATGTTTGCTCAACGGACTCATGCACCAAATTTATTACTCATATTTGAAGCAGGTTCAATTGGACCCCAAATGAAAACACTCCCAATATCCGTAGGTGATTCAAGAACTGGTTACCGCGCTATTTCAATTAGCACGATGCATGATAATATGAGTTTCTCGCAAGCTGGGTGGACCGATTATGGTTTTCTTGGTGGAGCTGAACTCGACAAATATGGAAATCTCAATACAACATATATAGGCGAGTCTTGGGAGAATCCTAAAGTTAGATTGCCCGGTTCGGGAGGGGGTAATGATGTCGCTTCATTAAGTCATAGTTTTATTATTATCATCCGACAAAGCAAACGTAATTTTGTTGAGAAAGTAACTTTTATCACAAGTCCTGGATATTTAGATGGTCCTGGTGCTAGAGAGAGAGCTGGACTTCCTAAAAATAGTGGACCTATTAAGGTGATAACACAACTTGGAACCTATGGGTTTGATGAAAAGACTAAATTAATAAAATTGGAGACAATTCATCCCGGAATCTCTATTGAAGATATTCGAAATAATTGTGGGTTTGATATAATTATTCCAGATAATGTTCCTACAACTTCAATCCCTACACGTAAAGATGTTCAATTATTAAGAGAACTTGACCCTTCGGGAATGGCAATTGGAAGATAGAAATAATTTATGTTTAAAACATAAATACCTTTTTTCCTTCAATTTTTACCTTTTCTTCAGATAAGACCGGAATAATTCTCTTAAATCTGCGGTTTATCTGTTCGATATTAGCAGAAATCAATCTTTTCATATTCGGAGACATCGCGGTTATTTCTGCATCAAAAACTAAAAGGGGGTATTTATTCTCAATAAAGATCGGTTGAAGAATTGCTTGAGATATTCGATATGGTAAACAATACTGCGGACCTATAAGGATAAGACCATTAAATTCTCGATCTTCAATTATTTCAATTCCTTTTCCGATATTTAATATGGCTTCACCAAAAATCATTGGGTTGATGTGAGGTTCCGCATTTCTAACAATTTTCATTATGTCCGTTGGTTTGGAGTAGAGAAGATCTGTCTTTTCAAACTTTTTCCGAATCCTCTTCTCAATTTGAGTCATAATCCAATATGCAAGTTGACTTGCATAAAAACCGAAAGAAAAACTATTCCAGATTCGACCTTTCCCATGAAATCTTGCTCTTATCTTTTGTACATATTGATCTCGGACTTTATAGCTAACCATGTTACCAAACGGAACACCATATGTGGAAAGTTCGAATAACGCTGAAGATTTAACAATAATTTTATTTTTAATGTAGGCTGATTTGAGCTCTCGAAGGAAAAATGGACTAAACCTCACAAAAAAATCTCCTGTTAAGCAAACTTTAGGAAACATTTTAGGGGATCCGATTATGGGAAGCTCTTTTATTTTTTGTATTAAAATGTTCATTTCACGGTTCAAATCTTGGAAATCGTTAAAATTTTTTAAGAAAGTTTTCCAGTATGAATGAAATTTTTCAAGACTACCTTCTTTCCCGACAACTTCAAGTGCACCTTCTATTTCATTCATTATATCTCCCAAAACAATTACTTTTGGTGCGTTTTGAACCATCTCTAATATATTGACACCCATAAAATCATTATATTTATCAAAACAAAATATAAATACATCTTCTATCCGATTTTTAACTAGAAATTGCTCTATATATTGGAAATAGCTAAAAACGACACAAGGACTACCTCCACGTAACATAAAATACCCAATAACTTCTCCAGGTCTACGATTTTTAACCAGATGCATTATATTTCCAAGTGTGGCTGGTAATGGAAGACATTCTTTTCCTGAACAATATTTTAATCCCTCTACTGCGTATTCCAATTTTATATCCCCTGTATGTTTCACATTAAACCCGAGTTTTGTGAAAAACTTCTCCATTAGTTCTGTATGAAAAGTTGAGAATGGAAAAAGAGATATTTTTATACGAGGATCGTTAATATCCAATTTTTCACCAGATGAAGTTGTAATCACTGTTTTTCCATTCTCTTTTTCAGCTTTTGCCATATTAAATTCTGAAGATGATGCAATATGTAGAGATTGGCGGTAATTTTTAATAATTTCCAAAAACGCTTCCAAACGTGTTTGCGTTCCTGAATCAGCCATATGTGAGTCCAATTCCATGAGTAAATATGGTTTAGCCTTCATTTCAGTACGGGCGTAGTTTTGAACAAAAGCATCCATCGTACATGAATATGAATTGATGTAAAGTAAAAATAAATTATCATGTTTTTTAACTAATTCCACAGCTTCAACAACGTAGTTTGCAAAGAACCATGGATAAGTTGTTTCAGACTTTTTTTCTAAGAAGTCAAATGGAATTACAGTTACTCCCATACTGGTCAGTTTTTTCGGGATAGATTGTGAAGTTTCTTTAGGAAAAACATTATAACTCCTACCTACAACAATAATACCCGTTTCGTTCGATTTAATTATTTTTTTAATAATTTCCCTGCCTTTTTTAAGAAACTTAGATTCAACACTATTCTGATGATGTACAGCTTTATTATAAGCAGTTATACTTAATTCATTTGGGATATATAATTTATCAGTTGCCAATTTTATTAATTCTTGACATTCTTCATATCCATCTGAAAAATCGAGTTCAGGTTTTAAAAATTCTACATTCTCAAAGATTGGAGATACAATATAAGGGCTAGATTGGGATATTGGGCAAAAAGTAGAATCAAACCAACCTTCTCCTTTCTTTAATCTATAAATATGAGGTAAAAAGATTAAAGAAATATTCTGTTTAACTAAATTAGCAACTGCTCCATGTAAAATTTGAACAGGATAACAAAATGGAGCATTGGGTAGTAGTTCGGGATCAGGTTCGATATCGGATAACACAACTTCAAATCCGATTTCCTTGAAAAATGTGGAGAAAAGTGGGAATAAACTATGTGTTAATAACGCTCTCGGTATTCCAATTTTGTTATATTCCTTATTACTCTTTTTTACTGAGGAAAATGCGGTTTTTGGAAATATTAAATTATTGCGTAACGATACGTAATCTTTCTTTTCCGTAATAGTTTTACTACTTTTCCACAAATGTTCATATTTCGTACATCTTCCTCCAAAGGGAAATTTTCTATTTCCGACAGCATAATTTTCAATACGACAGAAATTATCGCATGCTTTGCAAGTAAAATGACCAAGATGTTGTAAAGTTGGTTCAATTAATGATTTCAATGAGGTAGAAGATGGCATTGAAGATATTTCTTTCAGTTTAAATTTTGATTTGGCTATTAGGGCGATTCCAAAAGCACCCATTAATTCTGGAAATGGAGGAATTATTATCTCTCTTCCTGTTACTTGAGCAAATGCATAACCTACTGCAAAATTTTTTGCAACTCCCCCTTGAAAGAAGATCTTATCTCCAATTGGTCTAGACCCCTTAACTTTATTTAAATAATTATTAGCAATAGAATATACAAGTCCGCTAATGATATTCTGTTTAGAATATCCCTCTTGAAGAGCGGTACGGATATCAGAATTGATAAAGGCTGCGCAATCTGCTTTAAATCTCACTGCTTTTGTTGCTTTTAATGCAATATCGCTAATGTCATAAACGTTGATGTCTAAATCACATTTGGCACTTTCTTCAAGAAAACTTCCTGTTCCGGCAGAACATGAAGCATTCATGGCATAATCAACAGGAACTCCATTCTGTAAGAACATATATTTCGCATCTTGGCCTCCTATTTCAAAAATTGTATCTACTTTTGGATCAAAATAAGCAGCTCCAATTGAATGGGCAGAAATTTCATTATATACTGCTGGTGTTCCTAAATATGCCGCCACAATCTGTCTTCCTGAGCCAGTTATACCGAGCAAATTAACTTTAACATCGCCAGCTTGCGTGATAATTTCACTTAAACATGATCTCGTTGCTTCTATTGGATTTCCATTAGTTCGTCCATAATGGGATGCAATTATTGCATTATTCACCGGGTGCATTAAAACTGCTTTGGTTGTTGTTGAACCGACATCAATACCTAAAATATATGAAGATTGAGGTTTTAAAATTTCCTTCACACCAGGTTTCTCCATTATTTTAACTAAATTTTTAAAATCTTATAATGAAGGGAGCATAGAGAATGTTTTTTTAGTTATTAATTTTGGAGATTTGTATTCTGGATGGTCTTGAACTAATAATGATGTTCCAAACGCTTCAAACACG
>JAUWPK010000269.1 GCA_030611625.1 Promethearchaeum sp.
CATGACATTCCATATTTACTGTATCTGTTCCATGATTTTCTTCAGTCATGGCAATACATCCAAATTTTTCACCCGACCATAGATCATCTTGAACTTTTTGGATCTCTGATGTTGTTCCGTGTTGATAAGTTGGATTTCCACATAAAATGCTCGATGCTGTTCTAGCAAGTTCCATTTCAGGATCCATCAAGCCGTTATTTATTGCTAAAAGCATTTCATATTTACAACCCGCTTCTGTAAATTCTTTCCATGGGTTGAGTCTTTGCATAAATCCTCGTTTTCCATACTCTGGAAATAATTCATATACATCTTTAGAAAAATCAATTTTTGGTTCGAGTCCGATACAAAACTCCTGAACTTCTCTAACAAACGCTTTTTCTTTATCATTTAGAAGTAAATCAAGCTGTGAGTTAAGAATTTTATAAGTATTTTCAAGGCTTAATTTTTCTTCAATTTCTGATGGAAGTATTTTTGCTCCTTTTTCATTCATTTTAAATAAACTCCATTGAGATGCCTTAAAAAAAGGCAATATATCAATTTTTGATTGTTAACTAATAAATATTTTTTATTGATTACTCGAAAAACAGTAGGAAAAGCAACCAAAAAAAGGAAATTAAAAAACTTGGAATTATAAATTTTATTTGTAAATAGGCTTCAGACCAGTTTGAAAATGACGAAGACTAAGCTCTGCTCCTCGTGCTATTCGAACTTTTGGAATATGCTCTTTATTTTTAAATAATTCTGAAACTGCAGCAACAGTATAATCAATATCAGACCGACTATAGGCATTTCTGGGAATTGCAAATCTTACTAAATTAAGTATACCTTTTCTTTGTTCTTCTGTTCTCTGATCCCATTCAAATGCAAAAGGTCCCAATTCACATGCCCGAATTCCGTAATGTTTTAGTAATTCTATTGAAAAGCCAACACCACCAAAGTCTTCAATTTTCATATCTGTTTCCATAAAAAATTTATCCATATCAATATAAACTGCATGACCAGCAGCAGGAAGAATAACAGGTATGTTATTTTCTGCTAATTTTTTAGAAAAATATTGAGTTAATCCTATTCTGGATTTAAGATATGGCAATTTAACGACTTCTTGTAAGCCTACTGCAAGTGCCATAATGTCTCGGCCACTTAAACCACCATATGAATCATTGCCAATAGTCACTATCTGTTTTTCCTTTAATCGAATTCCAATATTTTTTCCATTAATTGAATATTTCTGAACAAATTTTCCTTTATCACGCAGAAACAGCGCGCCTCCCATGTTTCCAAGACCGTCTTTTTTCAAACTAATCGTAAATCCATCAACATAAGAGAACATTTCTTTTACAATTTCACGAATTGATATATTATTAAATCCTTCTTCATAAGTTTTAATGAAGTAAGCATTCTCTGCAAATCGACAAGCATCGAAGAAAAATGGTATTCCATATTTATCTGAAATTTCCTTAACTACCCTAATATTTGCCATTGACACTGGTTGACCTGCTACAGAATTATTTGTAATTGTTGTATATATAAGAGGAATACTTTCTGGACCCTTTTGAATTATAATTTCTTCCAACTGTTTAATATCCATATTTCCTTTAAAAGGATTTCGTAAATCCATATCTTTATATGGAAAAGGTTCAAGTACAACTGTTTTATTGAAAACATTAATAGGTTCAATATGAACTGCTCGGATATTTGCGCCCGTAGTATCAAAATGACCATTATTTAGGATGAAATATTTACGGTTTGGATTAATTTCAGAAAGCACTTCTGCTAAGGTTGAGAATAATAAATATTCAGAAACTCTACCTTGAGGTACAATAAAAGTATTAGGCCGAGTTAATTGATGAACTCCTCCATTTACGAAACCCCCTTCAAAAGATGTTAAATATATTTTATTCATTAACTTGTCTACATCATCTTCCCCGGTAAGAATTAAATCTACTAACTTTTCAGGTTTATCCCCTCTTTCAAAAACATCACGGAATGCATCAAGTAATACATAATATCCTTTATTTCGCCCATAAGATTCATCCCCATGAATTAAGGCAGACCATTGCAGGTCAGTCATTGATGTTGAGCCACTATCTGATAAAAAATCTAAAGTTAAGAGATCTGCTGGAAAGGAAAACATATTATACTCAGTTTCTATAAGCGCGCGTTCTCTTTGATCTTTTCTAACATCTTTATAATTACGAATTACATAAGCTTTATGATTTGGAACTGGAACACCTAATTCATTCATTTTTTTCATATATATCATCATTTAATATTTACTACTATTTCCAAATAAAATTAATAAATAATACAACCACATTTATTATAAAAATTTGTTTAAGAAAAAAATCTACTTGATAATTATTTATTATTTATTAGAATCTATTAGTAACTGTGAATAATCTTACAATCACAATTATAATCAATCTTACTGTTTCATTGGTTTTTATTATATACTCATTAATCCTCTATCAATCTCAAAGAAAACCACAAGGTATAATCCCAGAACCTTCGAAAATTACTGAGAATTTGCAAACATTGGATGATTACTTCAAAAAAATTGAAGTATATGTAATTAAAAAAAAGATCTCTTTGATTATACCTCCAAAAAAAGCCCCTCCAATAAAATTGAATAAGGGTCCTTTAGTTATTCAAAGAGATGAAGAATTATTTATTAAAGATGGTGAAAATCTCTTAAGTGAATATGATAAGGAATTAAAAGACGCTAGTCCAAAAAATAAAATTGAACAAAGAAGAGATTTAAATTCTCTCTTGGAAGTAATTTCTGATTTAGAATCTTTTGATGCTTCTCATTATGGAGGTTTAACGGAAGACACTAAAGACATGGGCAAAGGAATGCTTTATGATTCAATTTCCAGAAAATTAAATAAGATTATAGAAAATAACAAATTTGATGAATTACAATTTGTTCAAGCAGAAAAATTGGAAAACATCGCATTAAAGCATATAAAAAGATTAGAACATGAAGATTTTGAAAAAACCCTTGAAATTATGAAAGAAATTGGAAAAATCAATCAAATTATAGAAATTGGACCATTTACCAAGTTGTTAACTTTTCATGAAAAAATAAAAATAAATGCATCAGAAAAAGTAATAATTTCCCTTTATGTAGAACAAAATCTCAAGAAAATTGAAGATATTCAAGAAAGAACCTTATGGAAACCAAGTTTTTTGAACTCTGTTTTACAAAAAATGCAATCAAAAAAAATATTGGATTTAGATTTACAAGAGCAAAAAATTAGTATTAACGGATTAATATCATCATCAGAACGTTTTGAAAGAAATAAAAGGTTAGAAGATATAATGAAAAATAAAATCGAGAAGGAGAAAGATAGTAAAAAGCTCCAAGGTTATCAGCAACAGCATATTATATCTTTAAATAGAAAAAAATCAAGATTACAGCAAGAAGAACTAAAAGTTCAGCAAACTGAATTACTAGCAGAAGCTAAATTGAAAGCAGAAAAATTATCAAAAATTCATCGAAAGGAAGCAGAAAAACAATCAAAAATCCAAGATAAAGAACGAAAAAAGAAAATTTCTATCGGAAAAAATGAGGATAAAGAAGGAGAAAAGACAAAGAAGGAAAAAGAAAAGAAATCAAAGAAAAATCTTCCTAAACCTAAAAAAACAACAGATGAAAAACAAAAATTGGTAAATGAAATTGAGAAAATTTTCAAAAATGTTGGAAAAATTACAGGGGGTATCATAACTCTTTCGACATTGCTTAAAATACTTATAAATAGTGCATTTCCTAAATTAAAAAAAAATGAATTGCTAAATATAATTGATTTTTTAAAAGAAAAAGAGATTATTCTTGATGAATTATCATTTTCAGGGGTAAAAATCTATATATTTGGTGATTTAGTAATTGATAATGATATGGAACAATTGATAAAGCAATTTATTGTTAATGAAGAAATGGATGAAAAGGATATTGGAAATGCAATTGATGGTTGGAATAGTAAAAAGATAAAAAAAGTTATAAAAAGGTTTGAAGACCAAAACCTTATCAAGAAAGATAAGAAAAATCATTATTATTTACCGGGGCTAATAAATGCAAAGAAAAAATAATAGCACAGCAAATCCACTCCCTCGAGATATTCTTAGTTCTTTATTAAAGCAATTTTGGAATAAATCATATATTCAAGATGCAACTTTTTCTTTTTTACGTAACATTTCTGATGATTTTATTGAAGATATGGAAAAAAAAACAAGTTCAGAAAAAGATAAAATTTTAGTTGAGATAATTAAAGCATTAAAAGGTGAACAAATCCATAAGGCGTTGGATCCGTTAAAAAATGCTCTAAAAATGGTAGATAATTGGAAACCCAAAAATAATATTGTTTTTGCTGAGGAAATTCTATTACTGGTTAAAGATTTAGATCACTCTGGGATAGAAATTCTTTTAAATGCATACATTGATGATTTAGATTTTAAGAATCGATTAGCAGAAATTGATGATAATATCCATGAATCTAATTCCATTGTACTTGAACGCTCTCTTTCCAATAGAGATCTCCTAAACTCATACAAAGTCTTAAAAAATAGGAGATTAAAAGAAGAAATTATGAAAAATGGCCATTATGCTCTTGAAAAAATTACAGAACGTTTAAAATTTAATCAAACTGGTATAGTGTATGAAAAATTATACCCATTATATCAATCACTTCAAGAAAAATATTCAGTTAAAAAAGAAAATGGTTTTAAAATCCTTTTGTAGATATATAAAATGAAAAAAAGATATAATTACTGATTTTTTATTCCTAACACAAAATTTGCTAGGTTTTTTTGAGCATTTTCAATTGATACTGTTCCTTTCGGAGGGTTTTTAAATCCATAAGAAGAAATTTCATCGATAGCACCTGAAGAACCTTGGTGAAGTGCTATTTTTGTTGCTCTAATTATATCCGCCAAAATTGCTCCTCCATTGGGACCATCTTTAGTTTGAATTTTAAGATCTAATATAATCTCTGAACCTAAAAAGCCATTACCAACTATCCATAGCATTGAATTTCTAGAATTTTTCATGTGAGGTACATAATCGGAAGTTCCTGCAACTATTGGAGCTTTTAGATTCAATGAAGATTTCACAGATTTACTTTTAATTTCACGTTTAATTCCACGAGATCGATGAATTGTATTTAAAGATTCGACACCCCCACCAACATCGAGAGCATAACTCTCTTTAATTTCCACTCCTTGATT
>JAUWPK010000286.1 GCA_030611625.1 Promethearchaeum sp.
AGAGATGCGCGCTGAAATCAATGATAAAGACTCTCAACTTCAAATGGCTTATGGAACTGTTGCAGAACACGAAGCTGAACTAAGAAATCTCAGATTGCAAATGGATCCATTATCCAAAAATTTAGAAACTTATATTACTCAAGTTGGTGAATTAAAAGCAAAAATGGCTGAGAATGAAGGCATGTTAATGCTAAAAGATAAAGATATTCATGAATTAAAAACGAATTTGAACAACAAACAAACGAATTTTGATAATATGGAAATAGAATTTGCTAAAAAAGTTCAAGAACGGTTAAAAGAATTCATGGTAACCGAAGACAATTATCAGAAAAAAATTTCTGACATGCAAGAAGAATTGCGCGAAAAAAGTTTGACCTCCGATGAAGCCCGAGTTAAAATTAAAGCAGAACTCCAAGAAGGCATTCTAAAAGGCCAAACGGAATTTTTAGATAAAATCAGAAATTTAGAATCTGGGTTATTAGATAAAGAAATTGAATCAAAAGAATCAAAACAACAATTAGAAAATGCTTTAAAAAATGTTCAGGATATTAAACAAAAATTAGATACACATTTGGAAAAATACAACCTATTACAAAAGGATTATTCTGTAATAAAGGATAAAATGGATAAAAGCGATGAATATTATGCAGAAATAAGGAAATTTAAAGAAGATAATTTCGATATCGCAAAAAATTTCAGCAGATTAATGACTCTGTTCGAACACGATCCTATGTTTAAAGCATTTCTCTTGGTAAATGATGTTGGTGAAATGAATGTTGATGATCTTAAAAATTCGTTGGGTGTGCCTAGCATTACAACCAAAAAATACGTAGATCAATTTATTAAAGCAGATCTATTCATGATGACCGAATCCGGAAAAATTACTCTTAAATATCCGCTTAAAGGTAAAAAGAAATAATTTAATCCTTTCACAATTTATTTTTTTAATCCTTTTTTCTAATTTCTTCTTTCTGGTTTAAGATTTCACTTTACAACAGAGATTCTATACTAAAATTTTTTAAGATAGAGAATTTAAAGTAAAATATATCAATTTTTTCATATTAATTACGAGAAAAAAAGTGAAATTAGATGCCAGTAGGAATTTTAGTCCTCCGTTGGGACAATGAAATTGGTCCTGTATTGATAACTTCGTTCCCAGAGAATTTGAAAATAACAAATAATCTTCTAACTCAAATCTATTCTGCACACAGATATTCTTCTCTAACCCCGGGATTTTCTTCACTTACATTAAAAAATAATAAGGTTGTATCGTTCTTTTCCGGATTGGGAGAAAAATATGTCGAAGTTGAGAATTATGTCGTCGCTTTACTACTTCGACGTGATGAGAGTGTAGCAACATACCGAGCGATTTTAAATAAAATTGCAGCCAACATATTAGGAAATATTGAAAATAACAAATACAAAAAACTGATTCCACGACTTTACCAAGATTTAGCGAGGATTTAATTCAAAAACTATATTTTACTATTTTTAATTTCTCCAAAGTGTTGTGTTTGATTTTTTGGAGAGTCTTTTCTGTTGTATGAAAAGGCATTTTTGTATTTAAGCAATAAGCAATGCTAATGCAATCGTTATAGGACAGGGTTGTCTGGTGTTGGCACTTTATCATTCCAGCCTTCAATATGATATTTTCATCCAAATCAACTAACACATGGGGAAATTTCCGAACAAAGGATGTAATTGCAATCTTTGCAATCTCAATACCTTTAAGCTTGCAGATTTGCCAATAGGTCTCAACTAACATAGGACTTAAAATATGACATTCTACTTCCTTGGTGTGGGCACTTTTTTGTAACCTTTGTATCTTCTCAGTTGGGTTTTCTGATAGGAGAATACTAAGTACTCCTATATCTAAGCAAATTTGTTGCATCTATTCACCTTGTTCTAATTGAATTTCCAATTCTCGTGACTCATAGTATATTTTCTCCATTTGCTTTCGAGATGGAAGAAAAGATCGCAGCGATTCAAAATCTAAAATTGGGACTAAAACTATCGCCCCTTCCAATTCTACAAAAGCTACCTCAGATCCTTCGTGGAGATCATGCTTTTTTCTTAATTTTGCAGGAATTGTGACCATCCCCTTCTTATTTATAATTGCTGATTTACCAGTCATTATAATCATTTTAGGTAGCATTCTCTAAAAAAAATATTCATTATTAGAAATGAATACCAATTTTAATTTTTTAGATCTGTTTTATAGTATAGGTTTTTTATGATTTGTAATTCTAAAAAGTTCACACACTACCCATTCCGAAAATTCAATAGGTGCTCGCTGGGAAATATTCGAAATATTTTTATTTTTTCATAAGTTTATTAAGACGGAGTAAATCCTATTGAATAAAATAAAAAAATTAACATCAATATCTTGTAATAAATACTCCCAATAAACCACTCAATTAATCAAATATGCTGGGGTAGCCAAGCCTGGTCAATGCGATTGGAGAATCCCTTTCACGAACTTCTGATGGGGCAGACCGCGACTAACGGCGCCGGACTTAAGATCCGGTTCCATAGGGATACGTGCGTTCGAAGCGCACCCCCAGCATCTCTTGTTTTTAATAAACTCGCAGACTAATAGAGCCTAATTTAAAATTTTGTTCATCTGCATCCTTTTCTATTTTCCAAATTATTATAATTTTTTAAGGAAAACGAACTTCCCTACTTATTAAAAAATTTTTTGAAGGTTAAATTCGAAGCGCACCTTCTGCATCTTTTATTTTTATTTTAATCAATCATTCAAAAGAAAAACAGTTATAGAACTAATTTTTTTATTCAAAAGGAATAGGTTTGATGTATCCTCGTGAGAGAAATTCATAAATAATGTCTAAAATTAAATTTTTGTCGATTTTCGTAATACTCAGTGATTTAAACCAAAGTTCACGCATTATTATATAACCAGAATCTTTTGCTAAACCTTGGGCAATTTTCCATATCTTCTTATAGTTTCCTTGTAATCTAGTTTTAGGGGTGCCAAGATGGTGGGGAAAATTATAGTTTAAATGAAATATCTCATTTACAAGCGCTTGAATGTTTTGCCCGTTCTTTTTTTCATTAAAAAATAAATCATTGTCACCTTGATATAGCGAATAGAATAGTTGCAGTTCATTTTCCCATCTGCTTTCAAATCGAGCTGCAAATGCACTTAAAGCTTCATCAGCGAAATTATTTGGTTTATTATCAAGAATTAGAATAATTTTAGTGAATTTCGATGAAATAAGAAGTAAATAGAATTGTTCAAACATACCATGAACGATTTGTCCTTTTATTTGACGAAATTGGATGTATCCTCTTTTAATTTGGAACCTTATTCTCTCAATAAATAGCGGGTCGAATTCAATATTTGGTGAAGATTCGAAATAGATTAGACCTTGATCTTGACTTTCATTATGAAAAACGAGCAAATAATTAAATGAGAGACTTACAGAAATCACAATTATCTATGTTAAAATATTGTATTTACTAATTTAATTTTATTCAAAAATTAGCTATAATCAATCATTTTATCGATACTCAGTAAAGCTTTTTGTGCAATGTTTGATGGAACTTTGACATGATATTGTGTTTCTTCTGGGGTTCCAATAGATTTGAGTGTTGTATATATTTTTTCTAAGGTTATTTTTTTCATATTTTCGCATAGGGATTTGGTATTAAGTGGAAAAAATTTCTTTGATGGATTTTTCCAAATTAAGTGCTCCATCAATCCAACTTCCGTTCCAATTATGTATCCATCATTATTCTCATGTTCATTTACGAAATTAATCATGCCAGATGTAGATCCGATATAATCTGCCATTTTTTGGACTTCAGGGGGTGCTTCGGGATGAACTATAAGTGATGCATTTGGATGATCCTTTCTGGCATTTAGTACATTTTGTTCTGTAAAAAGATTATGGCGTGGGCAATTTCCAGTACCAGGAATCGATATAACATTCAAATCGGTGCGGTCCCTAACGTAAAAAGCAAGGTTTTTATCTGGACCGAATAAAATTGTGTCAGTATTATGTTTTTCTGCAATTTTTTGGGAAATTCTAATTGCATTTGAAGATGTGCAACAGATATCAGTATGAGCCTTAGTTTCTGCGGTTGTATTTACGTATACAACTACCGGAATATTGGGATATTTTTCTTTGTATTTCTCAATATCATCGCCTGATAAGAAATTTGCTAAAGGACAACCCGCAGATTTATCGGGAGAGAGAATAATTTTTGCTGGATTCAATACAGAAGCTGTTTCAGCCATAAATAAAACACCTGCAAAGAGAATGTAGTCTGTTTCAACTTCATTTTTAGCAATTTTAGAAAGCCCTAGAGAATCTCCAATTCTATCTGCGATTTTATGAACTCCCAAAGGAGTATAGTAATGTGCCAGAATAGTTACCCCCTTTTCAGTTTTTAATGCTGAGATTTTTTCTGAAATATCCATTTCCTACATTATATTAAGAAGAGAATAATTAAAACTGATTTGATTAGTAAATATAGGGTTGGGTAAAATAAATGCACAAACTTTTAAAATTCTGAAAAATTTATTTAACCAATAGATAATATTAAAAAATGTGAAAAAGAATATGACGAAGCACACTGGAAGTTGTGATGTTAAAGAAGATAATTGTTATCATGTGGTTATTGTTGGTGGTGGACCAGCAGCGGTATCTGCAGCAATTTATTGCCATCGATTTGATTTGAAGGTTTTAATGATTGGAGAAGAATATGGAGGAGCGATTTC
>JAUWPK010000132.1 GCA_030611625.1 Promethearchaeum sp.
AGAGCACATCATAAAATACTATTTTTCTTTCTATTGGCTCAATGCATCTTGACTTTTCCTCAATTAAAAGTAGTAGCTTCAATTCCATTCCATAGTCCCCCTGATGATCTTCCATTTTTCCCTGATGGCACCAGTATCTATGTGGAAAATGAGAACATTGCTATTCAAGTAATAGGTGGAGAATATGTCCCCATGTATTCATTTTGGGATCCCTCTCAGAATGAAACCAAATACAATGTGAAGTTCATCAAATTATTCGAGATAATAGATGAAAATCAAGATGGAAACTATAGTGAACATGATACTCTGGTCCCAGAATCAGTGCAAGCTTTACCAGATATGTCCTGGCTTTTTAGTGAAATTGAAACCGCAGGGGACGGTACAACTCATTTTAATATTACCAGCCAAGGTGCTACATTTACAATCCAATTCCGCAACCATTTCGGGACTGATGCCAGTTTGAAATTTGATATTATCATTGAGAATTATGAATTTGTTAGTAATAGCGAAGATGTCATGCTAGTATTAGGTTTTAATTTACTTGTAGGAGAATCTGAAGAAGAAGTAGTGCAGAGCGGGAACCGAATTGATTTTGGTGAAAATGCATATTTTGAAGCTGAATCAACGGCCACTGCATCGGGAGAAACTATCAACGTAGGAGTCACCAAGGGAACCGATGAAGGTGAAGAATCATTTGCTTATGTTGCTTATGAGCGATTTAGTGGAACTTTAGTTCATGATCCTAAAATTGGGATCGATACTATTATAATTCCCCCTGATACTGACAGTATTTTCTTTATTATCATTCCCATAGTATGTGTTATTCTCCTTTCTGGTTTAATAATGACAAATGAGAAATATCGAGATTTTTTACTTAATAGAGTGATTCATCTGAATACAGCCCCCCATCGATTAGATATTGAAGAAGTTTTAGAAAATCAGATCCGGAGTCAGATTATTGATGAGGTTATAAAAGATCCGGGCATTCATTATAATGAAATATTAAGAAAAATTGGAACTTCTCCAAGTAATTTAGCTTGGCACCTTGATATTCTGGAATCTTATAAAGTGATTAAAAAAGAGCGAATAGGCAATTATTTAATCTATTTTCCTTATTTCCAACAAAATCCATTTAATGATATGAATCCAAACATTATTAAAAGTAAAACTACATTGGAAGTGCTTAAAACTATTGGTGATTATCCTGGGATTTATATTAATAGAATTTCAATAATATTGAAGTTAAATCGTAAAACGATTAAATATCATGTTGAAAAATTGCTTGAAGCTAAATTAATAACAAAGAGAAAACAAGGAAGAAAAATCCTTCTTTTTGAGTTAAAAGAAATTGAGTATTGACTTTTGCAGAACCATTAGCATGTATTCCCGTTTTGCGAAATTCCAAGGATTTTTTCTAATACGGAATGAATAAGGTCATTCCAAGATTTTATTCCGAATTGAATCCAAATTTTTCTATAAATTATATTCTGGATATTATTAAATGGTTTAATTAGTGAGTTTGGCTAACAACTATGTTCCTTGTGAAAATTCATCAATATTTCTTGGGCAAGATGTAATCCTTCTTTACCTTTCCAATTTCGATAAGGAATCTTATTTAAACCAAAAACATACCTTAAAAGATCTCTCCAAGAATTTATACCAAATTGAGTCCAAGAACCGCGATTACTTGCATGTCTAATCAATTGTATGCCAGAATCGGTTATTTGGGGAATTCTGGCTATTTGATGAGATATTTTAAGAAGATAATTGCAGGCTCTTTGTAATCCTGCAGTGCCTTGAATTGTTGTTCTTTCTAGTTCAATAAGCTGATAAACTTTTAATGTTTCATGAAGCAATTCTTTCCACGTTTTAATTCCATATTTTTTAAAGCACCAGAATTGCTATAATAGTAAACAGTTTTGAATAATAGATCATTTCAAGAGGGAGGACGCAAATTTTGCCCATAATAATCCCGAATTTTATAACTACACCAATGTAATCCGATGTCTTCCCTTATTCCTTCTGCTACTACAAAACTCTTTTCAAGTGATTCAGTCCTCGCTAAATGAGAAGTGAAATATTTCATAAAGCGGTGAGTAAAGCGAAATTTATCGAAAAAATTTTTCGTAAAGTTCTATAAATCTTTTTTAAATCCTAGTTTCACAAAATCACATTTCTGAAAAATTGAATCTGATGAAATTAATTTGCAATGAGATATGGATTTTTTGGGATAATAACCTCTATTTTAATAATAATCAAGTTTATCAAGAGATCTGGATTAAAAGAAGATGTTAAAAAAGATTAGAACTTGGGGATTAATTTTTAGATACCGAATGAATAAGGTCCTTCCAAGAATTTATTCCGAATTGAATCCATGTTTTTCTCAAAGCTGCACCATGGATTTTTTTAAATGGTTTAATTTGAAAGACGGGCCAACAATTATATTTCTTAAAAAAATTTTTCAATATCTTTTGAGCCAGATGTAAGCCTTCTTTACCTTCCAAATTTCGATAAAGAATTGTACTTGAACCAAAAACATGTCTTAAAAGATCCGTCCAATTATTTATTCCAAATTGAGTCCAAGAACCTCGATTACTTGCATGTTTAATCAAATTTAGACCCGGATCATTTATTTGGGGAATTCTACCCCTTTGATGAGATATTTTAAGAATATGAGTACAAGCTCTTTGGAATCCTGCAGCCCCTTGAATTGAAGTTCTTTCTAATTCAATATGCTGATAACCTTTTAAAGCCTCATGAAGTAATTCTGGCCATGTCTTAATTCCAAATTTTTTAAAAGCACAGGATTTGCAATAATAGTAAATTGAATCAAACAAGTGTTCTCTACAAGAGGGAGGACGCAAATTTTGCCTATAATAATTCTGAATTTTATTGCAACTCCAAGTTAAACCGATCTCTTCCTTTATTCCTTTTGCTCCTAAAAAACTCTTTTCAAGGGATTCAGTTTCTGCTAAATTATAAGTGAAAGATTTCATAAAACGGCGAGTAAAACGATATTTGATAAAAAAATCTGTAGAAAAACCATTTTTTAAATATTCATGAGTAGCATCTTGTAAAATTCTAAATTTTTCTTGAAAAGCTTTTGGATATTTACTAATAACTCCCCAAATTGCACTATCTCCCCATTTTTTAGATTTAAATGCAGAAGGGCTTTCGAAAGTTACAATATCTCGGAATTCAATATCACTACTCATTTTCATCCTCGAAAATCAAATCTATATTAGGGTGTTTTCTTCTATAATGTTGCTTTAGGGGAGGATAACTTTTATATGGATTATGATTTCTCACACAATTCTTTATTTTACAAGTCCTATCATGAAGACTGATCTTTATTTTAATTTTTTTAGGTTTTTTTAACTTGGGTTTAACTATATCTGTCATCACATAATCTTTTTCATCAAGTCGAATTGCCTCATAATCTCGTTTTTCAGGAAAATATCTGCCTTTATCAAGAGCTAATAATACGGCTTGTCGAATGAGATCAACTGCTAGTCCAATTTTTCCACCTGTTCGTTTATGGAGATATAATGCTACATCATGATTAATCATTCTATCTCGATTATCTTTTGCTATATCTACTAAAGCCCATTCATCGGATACTCCTAATGAGATAAAATCCCGATAAATTTTAAACAGGAAAGAGCCGAATTCTTTTTTTTTTAGGGGATGCAATTTTATCGTCCGAGTTCTTCCTTGAATCCAATCTGCGGCTTCCAATAATGGAACACCGTCCTTTGTACCGCACATAATAATCTGCGTACAAAGAGCACCATTCCAATTGGATTTTGTACTTAAATCTTTTAATAATTCAAAAATATCAGGCACATTGGGATTTCGGGCATTAAGAAGTTTTTGACATTCATCTAAAATAAGAAGTCTTGTTCCGCACCGTTCTAAATGAGCAATTAATTGTGATTGTAATCGTTCCTTTGCAATATTGGTTTTTTTCCATTCGTTAAACACTCTGTGATTAACAGGGCGACCAAGTTTATCCAAAAGGAAAATTAATAATTGGTTTGCCGTGTTGATGTGGTTATTTAGGTTAATTCTGATAATAGGTGTTATTTCGTCATGCCACATGTCTGGATAGACGGTTTCCACTAATGCACAAAAATATTTTAGAAGATATGATTTTCCTGTATGATAATCTCCATATAAAAAATAAATTATGCCCCGGTCATTGGAAGTAATATCTGCTCGTTTAAATCGGGGCAATAAATGAGATTTTATTATCGTTCTTGCTTGGGGATACATATAAAATGCTTGTCGATGTTCAATTTCATCTGCAACTCGGCTCATATATTCGTCAAATCCATTAACAAGGGATAAATCTTCCTTAAAACAAATCATTTTAGCCATTTAAAATTTCCTCTCCTTCTTCATTATCTCTAAGCATCTTTTCGGTCATACCATAAAATGGATTTTGTTTTTCGGGAGGAATATAAACATATTCAATATCTTCATCAACTGAAAGATCAAAAGAGGATGAATCAGTTTCTGCCAAATCAGAATCATCATTAAATAAATTGTTTGTGGATTTTACCTTGCCATTTATATCATCACTATTAAAAAGTTCTCTTGAACGCTTGATACGGACAGTTTTTGATCGGAGGGCTGTTTCTCTATCCATTTGTTCTTGAATTTGAAAATAGGCTCTCTTTTTTATTTCAGGACTATTTTTTGAGTAACGATAAGCATCCTTCATAGCTCGCTTAATCGCTTTCCACTGCCATAAACTGAGACAATCTTCTTTGAAATAAGTCTGGACAAACCGATCGCCACATTTAAGCGTATAATATCCTTTTTCTTCAGGATCATAAAAATATATAACCCTTATATCGCGGGGATCATATCGAATAAGGAATTCTCTCCGTTTTGAATGTTTTCCTAAGACTTTAGCGCCAATCCATTTTTGGATGCGTGGATCTGAAAAACCTAGATTAAACATCTGGACTCCTTGTTTTTGTACCGATCTCATTTCAGAAGGTAAGAGATCTAAATGAAAATATTCAAGATTTAGTTGGGATGTGTTATGACTTATTGCAGTTTTAACCTTAGACGGAGAAAAAGCATCCAACCATTTTTTTAAAGGAGACATTCTTATTTGGCGGTGATAATCTTCATGATACAATAATATTTCAGTTAAGAGTCGGGCTTCAAGTTCTTTAATCGTATAAATTGCTCGTTTTTCGGATGGATATTCTCTACGGGCTTTTACATTTGAAAAAGTTGTCCCTGCAATACCTTGCAATCTGTGGTTTAGTGTCCCTAAAAAGCGTTCAACATAGGCTCCATGTTGCGGTTTTTTAACCGCTCTATAATGCAGGTGAACTTTATAACGTGCACCAAAAAGCCGAATATCATGACTGCGGAAATCTGATCCGTTATCCATATGCAGAGTATAAGGAAGTCCATAAACTTCTTGCCATTTACTTTCTTGAATAATTTTTTGAGTTGATTCATCCAGTTGAGGAAACTGTTCATGAATTTTTTTTATTGAATCTGCTTTATTTTGAACACAATTAAATAAAGTCATTGCTACAGATAACCGACTGGGTTTGTTATATGTTAAATAATATCCCAAGACACATCTAGAATGACTATCAAAAGCAATTGTTAGATATGGACGTTCGGTAACTTGGCGGTTTTCTTCATCAACCACTAAAACATCTATAGGAGTATGATCTATTTGGACGGATTGTAAAGGAAAATCTGAATGAGGAAATTCTGACTCGCTTAATTCAAAATCTTTCTCAGCGTTACGTTTTCCAATCCTTTTCTGTGCTACTTCTTTTCCATGCAAGGTTTTAATGTGGCGATAAAAAGTCGAATAACTCATACAATATTTTCCTTTATTTTGAGCATAGGCATAAGATTCCATGTAATTGTAGGCTTGTTTGATGCTTTTTCGTTCAAGCTGTAAATATTGTTTTTTTCCATACTCCCACAATTCTTCATGGATCGGTCCTGTATAATTTGATTTTCGCCCACATTCAGAAAATTTCGGTAAAAGTGCCCGAATATCTCCTTGTACCTCCTTATATTTAAGAATCCATTGATAAGCAGTCATCCAAAAAATCTTTTTACCTTCATATATGATTTCTTGTGATTTAAGTTGTTCAACGGAAAGCTTGAGTAGCGGTATAATAGTTTCAAGTCGTGAACTAGCTATATTCCAGTATTCGATCGATTTTTCAGGGGTTTTAGCAATAAAATAAAGATCATTATGTTCAATTAAGGGTGTATGGGTAAAGGATTGATTTCTCCAATTATATCTTTTTAACCAGATTTCAAGGTTGCTATTTGATTGAAAATCAAGGGAAATTGTGGATTTGGGTGTGATTAAAGATTCAAGATCTGTTTGAATTTCGCGTTTATACATCATTGTAAAGAGGGTTGAATTAATGCCTTCTTTTGAATATGTATTATTTCTTTTGAGAGCATTTATGGATTTAACTAAGGATTCCAGAGTAATAAAAGCAACTCCCCTCATAATATCACGAATATTTTGAGCAATTTGAAAATCGTAATTATTTTCAATAATCGCCTGAATTAATTTTCTGCAATTTCGCACTCGAAACGACTGTTGAAGAACTAAATCTGTTACGATTATTAATTCAATTCGTGATATTGGTAATTTTGTGAAAGAGGTTGCAAGCATACTAAAATTTTGGGCAATCCAATCTCTTGTTTCGTCATATTTTTGGATAAAATGTTCCTTATCCTCCAAAAGTTCTTGCATATATTTTACTTCCAAAATAAGCATCGTATATTGTTCATCTTCTTCAATCAAAGCAACGAAATCAGGTATCCAAGTGCTTTTTGACCATTGAAGTTCAATAGACTGTTCACAATATTCCAAAACCGAAGGGTCTTGATCAAGAATGATCGCCGTATCCCACTCTAAATTCGATTCACACCATACTTGCCTATTTAATTTAGGTGAATGAAAGAATATTGAAGTGGAAATTTGATTCGCCCGAGGTTCTCTCAATGATTTTAATTGTAAAAGTGACATCATAACTTCGAATGATTTTTCGAATATAAAGGTTTCGGTAGGATACGGGTGATTTTGTCGGTAATTTCATTGGGTTTAATAATTTTGCTTAGGAATTCAGTATTTTTTCTCCGTATTTTTGAGTACTTCAAATAAAATGATTTTTTATAAGAGGGTTTCAGAGATTATAAAACTTTGTGAAAAATTTATAAAACTTTATGAAAATTTAGTGTTCTTTATGAAATCCCACATTTTGGATGACATAATTTATCTATAAAATTTAGGATATATAAAACACTATTGAATTTTGATATTTTAAATAAATCAAAAGAACAACTTGTATGAAAATATCATCGAGGGAACCTGTAATATTTTGCGTTATCTGTTTGGGGTTGTTGGTTGCATTTCAAGGGTTGAAAAATTTTATAATTTCATCCACCCGCTCTGTTAGTTGGATAGGAACCACTGAGATTATTATTGGGATCGGAATAATCATATGTTTACTTGGCGGAGGAAAATTTAGCAGATATTAACATTTTTTAATTTTTTTTGTTTTTTATTTTTGTCGCATTTGCTCTTTAAATATCCCCATAGAATATGACTTGTATCATGGCTGAAATTCTAACAAAGAATGCGAAAACAATTGAAAAAATCCACAAAATCCACAAAAATAAAGTAGAAAAAAAAATAACCGACCTATTTATCCGACTTCAAATATGCCCAATATATTTTAATCGCGTATTAGAACTATTCAACAAAATAAGAAAAAAGCACGAATTCAATTATGCCAACGATAGAATACTTCTGGCTGTGTGTTTTTATAGGCTAAATCTGGAAGAAAAATTGTATATATCATTAAAAACAATAAAACACCAGCTAAAAATAATAACTTCTGGTTTTTTATCAAATCATTTACGATTGTATGATAAATTTTGCAAAGCTCTAAATCTAAAACCGATTCATTACTCTTTAAACGATCACGTCAAAAATATCTGTGATTTGATAGGTTTGGATAATAAAATACAAAAAAAAGCGGTTAACCTGGCTAATATGATCAACAAAAATTTCTTGCTACCTGGTGAATACCGAACTTGTGCTATAACTTCCATTTATTTTGCATCGAATTTTGCAGGTGAACTGATTTCCGTTGATCAATTCGATTTTTACTTCGATTTAATCGCTGTATCTGTCATGTATGAAAAGATTAAGATATTTGCGAAATGCATGAAGGAATATTTTATAAGAAAAGCGCAGAAAAAGGGTTTAAGTAATAGAGAGATGTATTTTTTGGAGAACTTTACAATCATGGACAGAGATGATTTCTTTAGAAAATTCCAATCTTTAAAGAACTAAATTTTTTTCTTTTATTTATCTAAATAAGTCTATTCACGAGATAGACCCATAGGATGTAATTTTTCTTTCCTTTTTTTATTTTGATTTAGAGTAGATATTAATTGTTTAAGTCGTTGGTTTTCTTCTAATACTTGATTTAATTCTTGTTGAATATTATTACACGTCTCAATTATTTCTGTTTTTGATTTGTTTATCAAAATAGTGTTTTCTTCAAAAATTCTTTCACACTCCAAAAAATGTTCAAAACTTATTTTTTGATATAATTTACGGTTTAATTTTCCTTGAATATCTTTCCACAATTCAATCAACTCTTCTTTTGAAAGGTCTGGATTAGGAGTAAAATCTTCACAAAATTGTTTTAAATGCATATCATGGTTTAGGATGCAACACTTTTTTTTATAATTTCCACATTTTATGCATTTCTTTGAGTTTCTTTCTCTTTTCATCTTTTCCCTATTAATCATCTTTTTATTAATTTTATTAAAAGTAAACTGGGCACAATGCCTTTTTTGTTCTTCAATTAGTTCATCTTTAGTTTTTAGAAAAAGGGCTCCTTGCATTTTGTGAAAATCTCCCTTTGTTTTATATTTATTTAAATTACTAATTAAAACTGGATTGAAAGAATTATATC
>JAUWPK010000361.1 GCA_030611625.1 Promethearchaeum sp.
GCATGGCCCATGTCTTTACATTGTCCTGATCGTGAATTCCCGTAAAAAATTTCATCTTTTCAGATTGTAATACTAACGTCAAAACCTCAACTTGTCGAAATGATGAGTACCTGCCTTCTTTCATGTTTTTAAGAATTATATCAAACTTGTCGATGATTTCGAAGGAATAAGTTTTTCTAAATACCCGAATACCACCCCAAAATACTTCAAACACTAATGATCGCGTGGAAGAATCCACTGAGAATCGTTTGATGATTTTTCGGCAGAGTAAACTTATCGTTAGAGCTACCACTGTGAAAATTGTAACAAAGGAGATGATTAATATGAGTTCTTGTTCATCTTTGTAAGGTGCATCTGTAATAAACGCTATAAAGAGACAAATTGGCATTATCGGAGTAATTATCAGCCCAATCCACCATTTTGTCTTGATGGAGATTTCTACTGACTGTTCAGATCGAAAATTTTCTGACATATCTTTCTTGTGAGAATTTTCTAACAAATACTTTTATGGTACACAGATTTGAAAACCATGAGAAGAAATTATTTCAAGATAATAAGCAATTAATAGGTCTTTTTTTCTAATTTGCAATAAAATAATCACTATGAAAAATCATCGTTTTATTACTTCATTTAAAAATTCTGAAGACTTTATTTCAGGGGCAACTCAATTTTTAGAAAAATTTGCTAAAGATAAAAAAGTTTTTTGTGCCCTCTCTGGTGGTGTAGATAGTTCAGCAGTTTATCTTTTATTAAAACATGCAAAGATCAATGTCTTACCAGTTTTTATTGATCACGGATTAATGCGTATTATAAACGGCATGGAGGAACGAGAATATATAAAAAAATATTTTCCGGATGCCAAAATTGTTGATATTCGAGATTCTTTTCTTCCTAAGATATTTCTTGAAGAAGACGCTGAAAATAAACGTAAATTATTTAAAAATGGATATTCCGATATTATTAGCCAAACTATAATAGAAGAAAATTGTGATTTGTTAGCGGATGGAACTATTTTACCCGATATTGAAGAAAGTTTTGGAGTTAAAATAACAGACATAAAAGAAACATTAACAATTCAAGAAGAAAATGAGTTAAAAGCCAAATACAATAAAGGTTTTGTAAAAAGCCAACACAATTTAGATATCGAATATGACGTTGAAGCCACTATTCAACCAGTTGCTAGTCTTACTAAACCAGAAATTAGAGAGATCCTCAAATTCTTTGAAATGCCACAAGAAATAATATATCGTAAAGCTTTTCCAGGACCAGCTCTTGCTGCAAGAATTATTGGGTCAATATCACCTGAAAATTTAGCTTTTGAGAAAGAAGTTCATGATATCGTCGAAATGAAAATTAATGAATATTATATCAAAAAGCATGGGAAATCGATGATAATTAATGAAAAGGGAGAACAAGAACCATTTCAAATGTTTGCAGCAATTTCTGAAGACATCCTAAATAAAAAAGTAACAGGATTAGTTAATGGTCAGAGGACGTATGATTTTCCCCTAGCAGTTTATGGAAAATGGAACTATGAATATCTTAGTAAGATCGCATCAAAGTTCACAGGCTATACCAGAATGTTTTATGAGCTTATGGATTGCAAAAAAGGAGTTTATGATGTTGTAATTCGATCTGTGAACAGTATTGATGCCAGGACTGCGAGTGTTACTAACTTACCGTTTGATTTAATTACTTCTATTGCTGAAAAATTAGCAAAAATCCCCAGAACAAAGAGAATTTATTTTGATATGACTCCAAAACCGCCAGGAACAATTGAATATGTATAAGGAAATTATTATTTTGTAGGAACTGCAGTTAAGAGATTTCCCCGTAGAGAACTTTTAATGAATTTTACTTTGATCCCTTTTTTTATCGGAATTTTCTCTTTACTAAGAACTTTAACTGCCCAAATGTCTTCAAATAATGCGATATATTCATTTTTCCATCTCCCCTTCATAATTATCTCCACATTTCTTATATCACCCAATCGTACAGGAGGGAAAATAGCAGTAGTCTTATGAATATCAAAATCTTTGGGACCAAGTTTTAGTTTAATTTTGAACTCTTTTTCCATATTTTTAAGTAATTTATAAAAATAGGAGAAATCTCTCATCCTTGCTTTCTTGATTTTTCTTCCAGTTCGATATGTAAGGTAGTTTTGAATCCCCATTCGTAATTTAGGCCAATAGTAACCATTCTTTTCTTGATTTTTAACGTAATGAACGACATCTAAAACACCTTTATCATTTATTCCTTTAAACCACACCGGAGCAATTAATAATTCAATTTTGCTTTGTAAAACTAAATCAAAAACTTTTAAGAGGTGTTCTAAATTATATTTTTTTACTCCACAGTAATCAGCACATTCATTTTCATCCATACTGTTAAGAGAAATATTAAGACGATCTAATCCCGCTTTTTCCAATTCATTTATTCTTTTCTCATTAAGCAAAAGCCCATTTGATTGCATGGTTATTTTTTTTATTTCAGGGATTTTACGAACATCAGAAATAAGTTCATTTAATTCTTTATATAACAGAACTTCTCCATAGGCCGCCAAATGAATTTCAATATCATCGCAATTCTTTAATTCAATCGCTTTTTTTATCCATTCAACAAGATAGTCTTTTTCTATCGAAAAATTTCTATCATAATCTCCAGCACTTACAAAACAATACTTACAATGTAAATTACAAATTGTGATTGGTTTTACTTCTAAAACATTAGTTGCTCGATCTAATACACCCAAGAAATCTAATCCAAACAAAGGAACATTGGATTTACTATCAATTATTAAAAGATTTGAATTTGGATTTGGATTTTCGGGTTGATCATTCATTATATATTCACTACAAATTAACTTTATATCGAAGTATTGCTGCAATTTTACCGTAATTTTCCAATTGTTCTCCTGCAGGATTTG
>JAUWPK010000170.1 GCA_030611625.1 Promethearchaeum sp.
AAAGATGTTTATGAATTATTTCCATTATATGGAGAACGAGGATTTATGCAAAGACTCAATCCATGGAAGGAATTTACAGAAGCAGGTTGTAAATATGAAATGCTTTTAGCAATAAATAACGGTATGATGGATCCAGAAATGGAACTTGCCAGAACAGCATCGAGTATTTTATGTGGAAATCCTACATTCCAACATGGAAAAACACCCGAAATTCAACAAGTTCAAGATGATCTATGGTCGGGTAAAAAATTTGGTTGTATTGCCATGACCGAAGAAAATCATGGGACAGATACAGTAAATATGGAATGCCATGCTGATCCAGTTGATGAAGGATTTAAATTTACTGGAACTAAAATATTTACAACAAATGGACCAAAAGCTGATTATTTCTTAGGATACGCTTGTGTTGATAATGGAGACCCTAGGGGGACTATGGTGCAGGCTATACTAAAAAGAGATTGGGGAATTACCACTGAAAAATTGAATATTAAAGTTGTAGACAGAGTACATATTGGAAAAACATATTATAACGGAGCAAAAATACCTAAAGAATATGTTCTTGGGAAACCTGGAGAGGGATACCACAATTTGTTTGATGGTCTTGTTCCAGAACGTTTAGTAATTACCGGTGCTAATTTAGGAATATGTTGGGGAGCTTTAATTAACGGGATTATCTATTCCAATATGCGTAATCAATTCGGTAAACCAATAATGAAATATCAAGCAGTGTCCTATCCTTTCGCAGATCTACTATACCGTGTTTCATCAGCAACAATGGCTGCATTTAAAATCGCAGAAATTTATGATGAGAAAGTGCTGCATGCAGAACACGTTTCAAAGGAATTAAATAAAGCTAGTGCACAATGGTCCGCTCAAATTAAATATTTATGTGCAAAACTTGCTGCAGAATGTGCTTACGAAACACAACAATTAATGGGTGGTGTTTCTGTTACGGATAATACAAGACTCGCACGATTAACAGGAGCTTCCAATATTCAAGAAGTTATTGGAGGATCACGCGGAGTTATGAAACTCATTATGAGTGGAAATTTGAAAAAAATGTTGAATTTGTTATAAGAAATACCTTCAATTTTATTTTCCTTTTTTTTTTACTCTCTATTTTTTTTCTCATTAATTATTTAACCTACTTTTAATTAGAATCCTCGTGCCAATATCCGATTTTACTACTACTGTTATTAAGATAATCAAACAAATTCCAGAAGGAAAGGTTACAACCTATGGAAAAATTGCAATTCTTGCCGGAAATCCAAGGAGCGCAAGACAAGTGTCTTGGATTTTACATTCTTCTTCAAAAAAGTATAAACTTCCATGGCATCGCGTGATAAACTCGAAAGGAATAATCGCTATGAAATCTGCTGACGGTAAAAACATTCAGAAGGAATTGCTTGAAAAGGAAGGGATTGAATTTATTAGTGATTTTAAAGTGAATTTGAAAAAATTTCAATACCAACCTAAAAATTAATTTGATTCAGACTCTTAAGAATTCTCTAATTTTCTCTCTAAAATTTGAAATACTCAATGGTTTGGATAAATAGAAATCAAAACCCGCTTCTAATATTCGTTCTTTATCTCCTTTCATTGCAAATGAAGATACCGCTATAATTGGTGTTTTTTTGAATCTTTTTATCTTTCGAAGCTCTCTACAAATATCAGTTCCGTTTATATCAGGAAGTTGAATATCTAGTATAATCACATCCGGATTTTTAGATTGAATTAACTTAAGTCCTTCTCTGCCTGTATTTGATGTAAAAATTTCTATATTCTGCATAGTTCCTAATACTGCTATAAATAGTTCCAAATTTTTTTCATTGTCTTCTACAATATATATTTTCTTTTTCAATTTGGATCATTCCTAACTAAAAGGTATTATGAAATCGGTAAGGTTTTTGATAACTTATTTTATTTTGTCTATTTTCTTTGATTACGCTTTTCAAACAGTTTTTTATTCATTTCTTCTATACGATATTTCATCTGGGCGATAAGTGAGAGTCCCTGGTTTTGTTTATTATGTTTTATATTCAGGTCTGAATTAATGGGTTTAGGTTCATTTTCTTCGTTCATCATTAAATCCTTCTCCATTTGATTATTCCCATCTTTAGAGTTTTTCTTCATAATTTTTTAACCAAATTTCTTTCAATTGTCTATATTTCAACTCAAGTTTATGAGTAACTACAGGTAATATATTGTAATTGTCAATTTGAGCCCGAAAAAGGTCAAATTTCTTCTCATTTATAAGTAGTGACCTAATAGTACTTTTCGTTGGTTTATACTTCCCCATATATGAAATCCCGCTAATAAGACATTTTTCAAGCTTAGGAATGATTACAACAAGTGTCCGTGAACGATAGACAGATTTATTAAATCCAAAATTCATGATTTCATTTTCACCTTTTTTCCATTGCTATAAGTCTCGTAATGTAAGCATTTATCTCCATTCTCTGTTTTATATTTAACTATAGAAGAGGAAGCTAATTTCAGATTGAATAATTCTCCAATTTAATATCCAAATGAAAAAATCATTTTATCGATTTTTGTCATCCCTCAAATAATATTTATTAAAACTTATCAAACTGCTATTTCTGTAATAATACTAAATATTGATAGGAGATATTCTTGAATTGCTTCCGTTCTTTCGTTTAGTCGAGAATTATATCCAATGTTTAAAGAAATCTCTTCTTTCCAAGTATTCACTTCGATAACCTTCGTTTTGTTTAGTCCAAATGATAAAACGTTCATTGAATATATAAATATTTGGAACTTCTATTCACTGATCAATTTGAAATTGGTGGGGGCATATGAATTAAAATCCTTAAATATCATTTTAATTTAATAATTAAAGAAAATTCTTGATAATTTTTTGTATTTTAATGAAATACTTCTGATTTTTTTTAACCAATCCATCTAAAATCCATAGATCCACTAAAAGTATAATTGGAAAAAATTTTAATACTTATACATTTGAATAGTAAATAGGTAAATAATATGCAGTCAAGTAAAAAAATTTCAAAAATTGTATTAATGCTGTCCTTAGTTGCAGCCTTCAGCTTTTCAACCATTGCACCAATAAATGGTATATTAAATCAGAATTTTCCTATTTCTGAACAATATCAACTAGATTATGACTTTAAATCCATTATCCAAATTAAAGATGATGGCGGTGGTGGCGACCCTAATGTAATTATCCAAAGTAATAATATTTTTTAAAAACTGAGATAAAAAATACTGGAACATCATGCAATAAAAAAAAATGATTTTTATCGAAATTTAAATATATTGGTCATTTTTTATACGAAAAAGAGGGAGATGTAATGACTCAAAACAAAATCAGTCAATTATCTATACGTGAAAAACGTGTTCTTATTGCACTTCAAGAGAAACCATTAGCAACATTCGATGAACTCGCTTCTATGACTAATTTGTCGAAATCGGTTGTTTTTGGAATTGTAAAGAAATTAGAAGGACCACCAAATTTTATTTCATATTTTCAGGTAAAAGGATTACCGCATCTTTATAATTTAGGGTTAGAACATGTAGATGTAATAGTAAAAGCAGATTCTGAAAAAAAACTTCAAATCATCATGAAAGTAGGTGATGAACATCCCTATATTGTATTTTATAATAGAACATACGGCGATGTAAACGGAATGCTTATTCAATTAACGAATCCTATCGGTTCTATTAATTTGATCCAGATTTTATTCCAAAAATTGAAAAATTATGGATATATTGATGATTTTCTTATTTTACAATATTCTTTCCCACCTATTTATTCAACCATAAAAATTAATGCTTGGGATTCTGAATTCCTAAGTTGGCATTTTAGCTGGAAAGATTGGTTTAAAAGAGAGATTATTTCAACACCTTTAACTTCTAACCATTCATTAAAACAAGGAGAGATGCCTGGGAGTGTTAAATCTTGGATAAAACAGCAAGATATTGCTATTATTGGGGAATTGACCTGGAATGCTAGAAGAAAAAATTCTGACATGATTGTAAAACTGAAAAGTAGAGGATGGGAAATTTCAGTTCCAACTTTTAGTAGACGTTTAAAAATGGTGAAAAAAGAATGCATTGAAACTCATCGCGCCTATATAAACCCAAAAAACTTTGATATTTTGAATACAATTCTCATCTGGGGATATGGAGAGGAAGAAGAATTACAGAAAATAAAATCTCGAATGGAACTTAATCCAATTCCTTTTATTTCTACGTTAAAGATTGATGGTTTTAAGCTTTATTGGTATCTACGCCTACCAACTTCACACATGTCTGATTTGTTATTCTATTTACGGCCAAGACTTCCAGAGCTTCATCTTAATTATATAGATACTCCACGGACTCAAACTTACTTACTTAACACTGATGCTTGGGATGAAAAGAAGCAAGATTGGATAACTGATGAAGATTTTTGCATTAATCAAGTTTTGAAATCTTTAAAACAGAATAATAAAATTAATTAAAAAAATCCGCCTTTGTGAATAAATGCTTAATTTTAAAGCCCAAATTCGTAAATTTTATATAGTGTCGTTGAAGGATTTGTAAATCCGTAAATTTTATATTTATTCCAATATTATGATATTTATTCTCGGTCATAGGTTTCGAAAAACTCCAGTTCCCATCCCGAACACTGAAGATAAGGCGAAATGCGTTGCAGAATAGTTATATCCCAAATATTGCGAAAATGCAAACTGAGAATATCTCCTTCTTTTATTTCAATAAATCTTAATAAATTTTCACTATAATTGATTTCTTTCTTAGTAAATTACTAATTTTGTTGATTAATTAAACGAGAAGAAGAATTATAAATCTAATCTAAAATATTAAATTGTATATCATGAAGATTATCGACTTTATAAAATTAAAACAAGAAATCATTGAGTTTTTGCACAAAAAGAAATCTTTAGTTTTAGCAACAGCTTCAAAAAACCGTGTAACTGCTCGATCAGTAAGTTGTGTATATGATGGATTGAAAATATTCTTTTTTACCTATAAAACATCAACGAAATTCATACAAATATCCGAAAATCCAAAAGTAGCATTCTCAGTACAAAATATCTCAATTGAAGGTCTAGCAAAAATTACGAGCAATATTTTAAACGACCAAAATAAATTATTCCTTGAAAAATATAAGAAAATTCATCCTAATTTGCTTAAAAAATATTCAAAAGGTGAAGAAGATCAAGTAATTGAAGTAACCCCGACTTTAATTACGCTTTTTAAACATGAGGATGGAGTACCCAAGTTATTTTATTTGGATGTTAAAAAACAAACCGCTTACAGTGAGATTTTTATTAAGTGATGTATTTTTTTTTTCACTCTCATGCTATATTCAATTTCGACTCAAAAAAGCTCAGAAGTAATTTCGTTTTTTATCCTCAACGATTATTCATTTACTTCGATGAAGGCAAGAATTATTTGAAAGTCCATTAAAATCTCGCGGTTTTCTGTAGGGATGTTGGATAATTCTTTGATATTGGTCAGGAGCTGGTTGTAGATATCCATTTTTTGCTGCCGGATTTCTTTTGTGATTAGTTTCTGCTGGTATTCCTGCTTGAGAACTTTAGGGATGTCAGCAATGAGTTCGTGTATCATTTCGGGGTGTTTAAAATATTTTTCATCTTCCCCAATAGTGATTACGAACTCACGGTTGAGGTACCAAATGCGTTTCCCGATCTGATTGATGATAAGTGAGAGGGCGTATAATTTTTGAAATCGGTTCCAATATTCCCTCAACATTTCGGAAGTTCGTTGAAATTCGGACAGAGTTTCGTTACTAAGGAGATCTTTCTTAAAGGGAATAATGGCATTCCACATTTGCTGCAATAATTGGATAACAATAAATAGTATACGGCTAGCAATAACCACTTCTTCACTGCGTCCGGTAAATATTGCTTCAACGCTCCATTGAACAGTCATTTCTTCCAACCCATTATAGATTTGTGAAAAAATCCGATTTCTTTCGGACAGAGATTGAATCGCTTGTTCTTCCCGGGTTTTCTGTTTGATGATCCTCTTTAACTCGGTCCAATCTGATTCATAGAGCCTATACAACTTAAGCTTTGTATCGAAATAGATGTCGGAAATGTTAATTTTTTGGGTTGAGGAAGTGGCGGTTATATCTTTGAGGTGGATACCAGCCTTTTCACAAATCTCCACATCATATAGAGGGATAGCCGCGCGGAACCCTTTAGCAAAGAGATCTGCTGTGATTGTATTGGTTTTTCGGATAATGGATTCGAAATATGCGGTGATTTTTTGGAGTGTACCACTAAACTCATGAGTGATTTCATATTTTTCATCCCAGAGGTCGATTATTTGAGCCTTGATCAGAATAAGGCCGGAGTTACTAAATACGGTAGTCATTTCTCCACATTCCGCCAACTCGACCTTATTAACTCCGAGTAACTGAATTTCATAGGGTTGACCCAAGAAATTGAAAATTTTTTCCAAAGTTTCCACTCCGAGTTCCATCTTTAATTCCAAAGATTTATTGATAATTTCGACTTTTAATTGAGCTTGCTGGTCATCATTGACTTTTTTCAGTTCGATACTTTTCAAGAGACGTTGCTGAAGAAGGATAATTTGGGTGGATGTGCTGAGGGCTTCAAGAATGGAGTTAAGTTGGCTCTTAAATTTGGATTCATATTCGGTTTTGCACAGCATTGTAAGTAAAGACATGGTATACGTGAGTAAACCATCATATTGATTGAAGATCTTGTGAATCAGCTCGCCAGTCAATTCACTCATAAAAAGCAGTTCTTTGATATTGATGTGTTCGATCTGTCTAATTTTATCTTTCAATTGGTCTTCAACGCCAAAAACTATCCCTAATAGGTTGGAAAAAGTTTTAGCTGTTTTCAATTGATTGTAGAGATGAGGAGCTTCGTTGATTATATATTTAAATACTCCTTCAAAATTGGTGATTTTGCGGTTCTCATTCTTCTTGAAAGTTTTAATTTCATCCTTAAGGGCTTCAAGGTTGGCTTGAGAGATATTAATTGGCAATGCATAATCTATTGGAAGGGAAAGATCCTCAACAGAGAGTTTAATTATGATAATTTCGCCGATTTTAATCATACCATACAGTTTATAGATTAATGCATCGGTGATGTCTTCGGTAACCAACAAAGAGCCCATACGGGCATAAATTTGACTCAAGAAGTTGATTTGTTTTAAATTTTCATAAATCCCTCCGAATTTATTTTCTGCTGAGAAATAATGCTCCAAAAGTTGGTTGGAGAGTAATCGAACCTTTTCATTCTCAGTAGAGGATGCTAATGATGATATAAAACGTTTTAACTGATTTGATCGAATAGAAAACATAGATTTAGGTTACCACCAAACACTGAATGTATTTCTATATGAATAGCCAACTTAAAGTAAATAATTGTTTCTAAAGCGATTGAAAATTTTTTTTAAATTAAATTTAATTTTGTGATTTTGCAAGGATAACCTTTATGTATTTTCATTTTACTTAATTTCACAATGCTCACTACATTTAATTCAGTTATTAATGAATATATTTCAGAGTGCAAAAACTGCGGTCAATGTAACTTAAGTTGTCCAACACATTTAATCGGATTATTCAATCCTCTTGGCTTACTTCGCGATTTAGAGATGAATTGTGATAATCTAGAGATCGTTTTAAAGAATCAGTCAATTTTTAACTGTGTGGCATGTAATCGGTGTATGGTAAATTGTCCTACAC
>JAUWPK010000177.1 GCA_030611625.1 Promethearchaeum sp.
GGAGATTGTGGTGGGTGTGATTGTGGAGGGTGTGATGGTGGTGGGTTTGATTGTTAATTTTTAATAGTTTTAATAGCTATATTTTTTTATAATTTTTCACTCATTTTAATTGATAAAAAATAATGAAAATTGTTTCATGGAACTTAAATGGGATTAATTCTACATTTAAAAAGGATTTAATTCCAACCATCACTAAATTGAATGCAGATATAATTTGTTTCCAAGAGATTAAGGTTTCAGAAAAAACAATAGATCCTCAAATTGATGAACTTTCATCCAACTATAATAAATATTGGAACCAAGCTGAACGAAAGGGATACAGCGGAGTTATGATTTTAACGAAAAAAAAACCCTTATCGGTAAAATTTGGTTTACGCAATAAAAATTTTGATAACGAAGGGCGCTTAATTACACTTGAATTTGATGAATTCTTTATAATTAACGCTTATGTTCCAAATGCTGGACGTGGATTGCCACGTTTACCTTTTAAACTTGAATATAATATAAATTTAATCAAATATATGAATTCATTGAAAAGGAAAAAACATGTGATTCTTTGTGGAGATCTTAACGTAGCTCATAAGGAAATTGATTTGAAAAATCCAAAAAACAATAAGAAAACTGCTGGATTTACTCAAGAAGAAAGAGATTCTTTTAGTGATCTACTAAATAAAGGATATATTGATACATTCCGTGAATTTATAAAAGAAGGAGGGCATTATACATGGTGGAGTTATCGAAATAATGCCAGAGAAAGAAATATCGGATGGAGATTAGACTATTTTGTTATAGATAAAGAATTTATTTCAGATATAGAAAACAGCGAAATTTTACCAGATATAATGGGTTCTGATCACTGCCCTATTCAATTGGATATAAAATAGAACATTTTTTCTTCATTGAAACTAAAATAGATACTTGAGAATTGAGAATTATGAGTACTGAAAAAAAAAAAATTATGCCGGATATCATTAGAATTAAACTTAATTCTAAAAAAATTGAACGAGAAGTAGTAAATTCAGAACATTCATTAAAATTTTATGCTGGTAGGGCTTTATCATCTAAAATTATTGCTGATGAAGTGCCTCCCTTATCTGATCCTTTAGGTCCTGAAAACAAATTGATTTTTGCATGTGGATTTCTAAGCGGTACTACAGCACCCAATTCAGGTAGGATTTCAATAGGAGCAAAAAGTCCTCTGACCAAAGGGATAAAAGAATCTAATGTTGGAGGTAGAACTCCAGCTTTACTTGTAAGAAATAACATTCGCGCTTTAGTCCTCGAAGAACAATCTCCTGATTGGGTAATCATTAAGGTTTCCGAAGGAAATGTTGAAATTCTTGATGGAAAGAAATATACTGGTTTGAATAATTACGAACTAACCAAGAATATTTTAGATGAATATGGATCAAGAGTGGGCGCTTTTACGATTGGTACTGGGGGCGAACTTCAATTTGCAAATTCGTCTATAGCTTCAATAGATATGGAAGGATTTCCATCTAGACATGCTGGACGGGGCGGCTTAGGGAGTGTTATGGGGTCTAAAAAAGTTAAAGCAATAATAGTTATACCTCCCTCAAAATCTCTAATGGAATATGCAGATCAAAAAGGATTTAAATTGGTTGCTAGCCCTTGGTTTAAAGATCTCAATTTGGAAAACAAAGAAACTAAACATGTATTTGGGACTCCCGGCTGTTTACTTGGAATGAATGAAATGCATGGATTACCCACCCAAAACTATAGAAGGGGGCAGTTTAAAGATGCCGATAAAATTGGAGGGGAAGCTGTTCATGAATTAATTTTAAAGAACAAAGGAAAATATGGGCTCGCTTGTAGCCCTAGTTGTGCAATTCAATGTTCAAACATGATCCTTGATTCAGAAGGGAATCATATTACATCAAGTTTTGAATACGAGACAATAGGCCTTCTTGGATCCAATTTATTAATCAGCGATCTAGAAAAAATAGCAATGATGGACAAACTCTGTGATGATTTTGGAATCGACACAATCGAAACAGGGAGTGCCCTGGGAGTCCTTATGGATGCCGGGAAAATAGAATGGGGTGATGCAGACAGGTGCATTGAACTCATTAATGGTTTAAAGGACAAAAAACCGGAAAGTATGGATTTAGGCTTGGGTGTTTACGAACTTGGTATGAAAATTGGGCATCCACGGATTCCTCATGTAAAACATCAAGCTTTTCCTTCATATGAACCAAGATCCTTAAAAGCACCTTCAATTACATTTATTACTGGTCCGATGGGGGCCGATCACACTGCAGGAGATGTATCTGGAGAAAACCCTAATAAATCTGAAGGAAAAGTGGCAATATCTAAAGAAAAACAGATTCATACGATGATTGTTGACTCATTTGGAATATGCTACTTTGTGGGAGCAAATGTTGAAAATACCGCTAAAATGTCTAAATTGGTGACCGCAAGATATGGTGAGATTTGGGAAAAAGATACTGATGGCTGGATTGATTGGGCAAAAAAATGCATTTTGATGGAACGAGATTTCAATGTTGCTGCTGGATTAGCTGCAACGGATACTCTACCAAAATTTATGCTTGAAGAAAAGTTAGAAGAAGCTCCATTTCGTTGGGATTTCGATCCAGAAGAAATTTCTCATTATTGGGATGATTTCAAATAATTTTTGTAATTTTTTTTACTTTTTAAAATCTTAAAAGCTACATTTTTAAGTTCAATTTGCAATAATTATTTTGTTATGGGAATCGCTGACATTCTCCAAATTACAGTTTATACTGTTCGTTTAATAATAGCAGTGGCTTTGGCTACATATGCAATAAAAACTAAAGGAACCAATTTTTGGTGGCTTTTCGGATTATATTTTACAAGTGGAGTTTTTGGTTTAACTGATTTTATATTACAAAGTGGTAATATTTTTGCATTATCCTCAGGATTTCGGTTTATTTGTATGGTTCTTTTCATTCATTATACCTTTTATTTGGATAGAAATAACCCTACAATCTATTTTTTTATTATGTCTGTAATATTTGGGATTATAATAATAATTTTTAACATTTTATTTGACTACATTAATCCGCTTGAATTATATGATACAATAGCAAGCATAACACAAATAATCGGAAACATAATTGTATTCTCTTGGTTAATTTATTCCAGTTTAAATGCATTTTTGAATGTGAAAAACGATGAGACTATAGATGATTGGGTTAAAATGCGCTATAAATTAGTGATTTTTTATTCTTTTATCGGGATTTTTGTTGCTATTGCATATGGTACGATTAATTTTACTGAAATTAATTTTTATGCAATATTCATTTTCATAGCGACTATTACTTATCAATTGATCCAATTAATGGCATGGGTTATGCCCAAATTTCTAAGAAATTATTTTAATCGTCATTTTATTGCTCACACAAGTTCGAGTAAAACAATAGATGAGTTAAGTGAAGATGAAGTAATTATTAAATTGAGGGAGGATTAAAATGGATTTTGTAAATTTTCTAGGTCCAAAATTATCGGCACTAATCAGTAAAGATGTTTCACCCTGTAAAGGTTTAATTAGATTTGCAATTAGAGATGCTTGTAAAAATCCCAATTCATTAACCTATAAAGATATTATTGAGATAGTTAACAAAGAATTAAAGATTCGTTTAGATCAAGTTAACATTCCTGAATTAGATCAAGTAATGTCGCAATTAAATAAAATTATAATTAAAAACCAATCAGTTTTTACCATGTCAATATATTAAATTAAATGAAATTAATTAAGTGGTTGAATGATGGAATTAGACAAAAAAAAGACATTGTTTTTTCAAAGATTTTTTAATAGTTTTCCAGAACCTGCTTTTGCAGTGGATTCTAATTGTAAAATTATTGAATGGAATAAAGCAATGGAAGAATTTTGTGGGATAAAAGCAGAACAAATCATCGGGAAAACATCTTCTGAATATAATATTCCATTTTATCAAAAGTCTCAACCCTTACTCATTGAGAGTTATATTAGATCCAAAAAATATTCAAATTCTGTATATACAAAAGAAGAAACTCTTACAATAAATAATGGACAGGAAGTAAATGTTTTATCTAAAGTTAGTTTAATTTATGATGATTCAAAAAATTTGATCGGAGGGGTTCAAACATTTCAAGATATTTCGGAACACGTTTCAGCTGAGAAATTGCTCGCGGAGGATTTATTAAAATATTCCGTTCTTTTCAACAACTCATATGATGCAATAATATTATATGATCTTAATGGAAAAATTCTTGAAATTAATAAAAAAGCCTTGAATTTGTTTCAATTTAATCAAAAAAATTTTTTGAAGTTAAAACTATCTCAATTATTTCCTAAAAGGGAATTTGAACACCTACATATTTTTCTTGATGTTTTTCATAATAAAAATATCAATTATGATGAATTTTACTTATTAAAATCAAATGAATATGAATTTATTGGAGAAGTATATGCAAATTTAATAGAACTTGAGAATCGAGAAATTTTGCAATTAATAATTCGTGATATCACAGAAAAGAAGCATAATGAAGAAAATTTGGCTGCTGAAAAAGAAATGCTGGCCGTAACACTTGCAGGCATTGGAGACGGGGTGATAACTCTAGATTCTGAAGGAAACATTATTTTAATTAATAAAATTGCAGAGAAAATACTGGAAATGGATTATAATGAAGTTTTTGGCAAGAAAATATTCAATATAACTTCTCTTTATAAAGAAAAATCACATGAACGATATGAACTTCAAGAAGTCAAAGTAATGCTTAGAAAAAGGACCAATCCATCAGTTTCGATATCTATTCTCAAAATGAAGGATGGTCGTGAAAAAATAGTTGAATTTGATATTGCTCCAATTCACAATAAAGAAGGAGAAATAACAGGGAATATTATCGTATTTCGAGATATTACAGATAAAAGAAAGAAAGAAGCGGAAGAATTTAAGAATCAAAAAATTGAATCCATTGGGGTACTCGCTGGGGGTATCGCGCATGATTTCAATAATATACTTACAGCCGTTCTTGGGAATACAGCTCTATTGAAAATGGATCTTGAAGAAAAATCTGATAAATATTCAATTTTAAACGAATTAGAGGCTGCGATTCACAGAGCAAGTAAATTAACGCATCAACTACTTACTTTTGCCAAGGGTGGTTCTCCTATTAAGAAATTCATGCATATTGGTGCTATAATTAAAGAGAGTGCAAATTTTGCTCTTCATGGGACTAAAAATGAAATTGAATTTAAAATCACTCCTGCTTTATGGCCGGTTCATATCGACGAAGGACAGATTAGCCAAGTTACTCATAATCTAGTAATTAATGCTGTGCAAGCAACTAAAACTAATCCAAAAATTATAATCCAAGCCAATAATTACTTAATGGAACAAAATAATATTTTTATGGTAACCCCTGGAAATTATGTTAAAATTTCAGTACAAGATTTTGGTGCTGGAATTACTGATAAAAATCAAGAAAAAATCTTTGACCCTTATTTTACAACAAAAGAAAAAGGTTCGGGGCTTGGACTCTCAGTCTGTTATTCGATATTAACTAGACACAATGGAAAAATTACCGTGGATTCAAAAATTGATATTGGCTCAATTTTTACATTTTATCTCCCCGCATTTCCTGAAGTTGTTATAAAAACAGAAGAAACATCCAATTCGATAAAAAAACCTGCTAGTAAGGATATAAGGATTCTAATTTTGGAAGATGAAAAGCCAATTAGGGTTTTATTGGAGAAATTTTTAAGAAAAAAAAATTATTATGTGGAAAGCGCTGCTACTGGTGAAAAAATAATAATTATCTATCAAGATGCCTTTGATAATGGGCAAGAATTTGATATAGTTATTTTGGATTTGACAATTAAGGGTGGAATGGGTGGAGATGATGCATTTCAAGAACTTTTACAAATTAATCCCAATGTTAAAGCAATTGTAGCTAGCGGCTACTCAACGAAAAAAATCCTAAGTGATTATAAAAATTTTGGTTTTGCCGGAATGCTTTCTAAACCCTTTATGATGTCTGATTTACTAAAGGAAATTGAAAGATTGTTAGAAAACAAATAATTTATGGATTGAAAAATAGTTTCTAAATCTTCTTTTCCGAGAATACAAACATTGAAAGAATTTTTATAATTTCAAATTAGAATTAAACCTATGTCGAATTTAATTGACAAACTGAAAATTAGCGATGAAAATCTAAAACAGATTAATGATTTTCTATTAGATCCAGAAAACCCTTTGATCAAATCCATCATTAAAATTATAAATAAATATGGAACTCCAGAGGAAATTAATGCAAAGGCCAAAGAAACTGGTAAACTTGAAAATTTAATGAAGAGGCTGAAAGAAAAAAATTCTTCCTATTACGCCGATATGGAATGGCTTATCGAGCAACGAGAAAAAGGCGCATTTATCAAGCTAGAAGATTATTACAAAAAGGTTCTTGGTGATAAATTCGAATCCACCAAGATGAAAGAAGGCTATGCCATTACGCTTGAGCTTTCTGCACTTCAATTCTTCCCATTTTTCATGAAAGAAGTTAAATACGCAATTGAACATCAAGAATTAATACCTGGACGTTATATAAAAGTAAGAAATATGAAAGAACAGGTGGAAGACGGGCAATTGCTCGCAACATCTTGTGCTATGAGAATAATCGGTGCATCATATGTTGAAACTCTCGATACTAAAGGGACTGATGGATCAAATGTACATTTAGGAGGACCAGAGACAATAACTGGATACTTTGGAGGGATTGGGCAACCTAATACTCATGCTTTAAAGTGGCTTGATGAATTTCTACAATATTATACTGAATATGGTGTAAAACAGGTTCTAAACATCAATCCAGGAACGATTCTCATAGGTTACATGTTACATAAAATAGGAATTGATATTGAATTCAAAATCTCGGTTTATATGGGAAATGACAATCCTTACTCCGTTTTGTGGACAATGTTAACTGCAAAACTTTTCGCTCGTGAAGATGGAACCACCCCCCTAATTGGATTTAACTTTTCTAACTCTGTAGATAATGAAACAATCGAGCTTTCAGCTATTCCTCGAAAATCGTTTGGATTTGAAGATATTATAAGAATCGAGCATCACATTTTCGAGACCTATAAGAGTATTGTGCGACAGCCATACGATAGAAGGGCAGAATTAGTTGAAGTGGCCGCAAAAGTCAAGAATATTAGTGCCAAACATGAAGGCGGAGATATAGAAGTTGAAATGAGCCGAGAGCATCCATCAGATATTCTTGAGTATTTCTTATCCAAAGAAGACATAAATAAACAAGGTATTATGGATTTTCTGACGTTAAATTACATGGATAAACATAATTCTATTATTAAAACAGCAGATGCATTAATTAAAGCAGGCATTCCCGTTATTGCAGCGCAAAAGTTACATTAATATAATTTCTTTTTTACCAACTCTTTTTTTACAAATTTTATTAAATTCCCGTTATTTGTGTGAAAAACGTGCTTTAGTAAGTTTTTTATTTTTTTACATTTTTTTTTTAGAAATTTTCCAATATATCTTATTAAAGTATATTCGAAACGATATTTAATTATAGAAAAAACGCCTAGAAGGAATTTAAATGCCCAACATCGAAATCGATTTTAATAAGTTCTTACCCAGTCTTTCAATCTTCTACTCTTACTTT
>JAUWPK010000153.1 GCA_030611625.1 Promethearchaeum sp.
ACTTATATTGAAGCAATTAGTGACAATTTGGAAAGTGCAATTAAAGAAATCGCTAATAAGTCAAATTGTAATCTTACATTCCGATTCAGTCCTGGATATGGTGATTTTTCGCTTGTAGTTCAAGATAACATATTAAAAGTCTTAAATACCTCAAGAATTATGGGTTTGACTGTCTCAAATGAACATATTTTAATTCCTTCAAAATCAGTAACTGCAATTATTGGGTTTGAAGATAAGTCGATAAAAAAACCTACTGGAAAAGTTCAAAAAAGAGCAGATAATGAGAAGTGTAAGACTTGCTTACGATATAAAAATTGTATATATTTACAGGAGGGAACTTTTTGTGAGTTTCGTAAAAAAAATCTTTGAAGAAAAAAATAAAAAATTTATTCTGTTTGACAGTGCGATGGGAACAACCCTTCAGAAAATGGGGTTAAAAGCAGGTGAAATCCCTGAATTATTCAATTTTACTCATTCAGATATTATTCTTGACATTCATAAACAAAATATTGAAGCAGGTTCTGATATCATCATTACAAATACTTTTGGAGCTAATGAAATAAAATTAAAGGGATGCCAATATTCTGTTGAAGATGTTGTCAACAAAGCAGTAAGTCTTGCTAGAAAAGCAGCTGGAAAAAAATATGTAGCCCTTGATTTGGGACCAACGGGGCAATTATTAGAACCTCTTGGATCCTTAAAATTTGAACAAGCATATGATCTCTATAAACGTCAAGTAATTGCAGGTGCGGATGCTGGTGCGGACCTTATTATTATTGAAACAATCTCAGACTTATATGAAGCAAAGGCTGCAATACTTGCTGCAAAAGAGAATTCTAATCTACCTGTATTTTGCACCATGACTTTTGATCAAAATGGGAGAACGCTCACAGGAACTGATCCTATTACAATGGTTAATGTTTTGGAAGGTTTGGGTGTTGATGTTATCGGTCTTAATTGTTCCTTAGGTCCTAAAGAAATTTTACCTATTGTAAATGATATATTAAAATATGCAACAATACCAGTGATGGTTCAACCAAATGCAGGTTTGCCCGAATATGTCGATGGAGAAACTGTTTTCAATGTTACTCCTGAGGAATTTGCGACAGTTATGGTCGAAATTGCAAAGAAAGGAGTGAGAATTCTAGGAGGGTGTTGTGGAACAACTCCAGAATTTATCGTCAAGTTACATGAAGAGTTAAGAAAAATCAATCCTGCAGTTCCAAAACCAGTTTCTTATACTTGTGCTTGTTCTTCAACAAAAACTATTATATTTAATGAAAATCAGCCAAAAATCATAGGTGAAAGGATTAATCCCACCGGAAACAAAATTATAAAGAATGCTCTTATAAACCAGGATTACGGGTCAATTATTAATGAAGCTATTGTTCAAAAAGAAGCGGGAGCAGACATCCTCGATGTTAATATCGGTCTTCCCGAAATTGATGAACCTATTATAATGGTTAAAGTAATAAAAGAACTTCAAGGAATTATTGACATACCACTTCAGATTGATAGTGCAAATTTTAAAGCATTAGAAGCGGGAGCTCGAATATTTAATGGAAAACCGATATTGAATTCCGTTACTGGTAAAAAATCAAACATGGAAAAAATCTTTCCGATTGTTAAAAAATATGGCGCGTGTGTTATTTGTCTCACTATGGATGAAAGAGGATTACCAAAATCGATTGAACAAAGAGTAGAAATTGCAGAAAAATTAATAAACACTGCAAATCAATATGGAATTCCTAAAAAAAATATTCTAATTGACTGTCTGGTATTAACTGCAAGTACACACCAAGATCAAGTGCTTAAAAGCCTCAAAGCTATGCAGATTATCAAGCAAAAATTTGGAGTAACAACCGTTTTAGGGGCTAGCAATATTTCATTTGGATTGCCTCGAAGGGATCTTATAAATCAAACTTATATGGCAATGGCTTTGACTTATGGGTTAGATGCTCCAATTACAGATCCTTTAGTACCAGAAATTATAGAAATCATTTCTGCATTTAGAGTCTTATCAGATATAGATAAAAACGCAGAAAATTTTATAAGTAGATATAGCAATAAACAACCTGAAAAACTTCTTCCTAAGGAAAAAACAAAAGAATCCCTATCCAATATTATCATTAAAGGTCTACTAAACCAAGTTGAGCAGAAAACTCTGGAACTTTTAAAGAATACTCCATCGCTTTCAATCATTGATAACCATTTAATTCCCTCACTCGATATTGTTGGGGATATGTATGATAACGGAGAAATATTCTTACCCCAATTAATTCGTTCTGCTGAAACGGTGAAAAAAGCTTTTAAAATAATCAAATCCAATATGCCTCATGAACAAGAGAAGGAACTGAGTAAAGGAAAAATCCTATTAGCTACAGTAGCAGGAGATGTTCATGATATCGGTAAAAATATTGTTAAAATCTTACTTGAGAATTATGGATTTAATGTAATTGATTTGGGTAAAGATGTTCCAATTGACTTAATAGTTTCTGCTTGTAGCGAACAAAATATAAAATTAGTTGGTTTATCTGCCTTAATGACCCCTACAGTTGAGATTATGAAAAAAACCATTGAAAAACTTCAAAAAAGCGATAAAGAATGTAAAATAATGGTTGGTGGTGCCGTTCTCAATGAAAAATATGCAAACATGATTAATGCCGATTACTATGGAAAAGATGCAAGGGAAGCTGTTGAAATCGCTCGGAATTTTTTCCACAACAAATAATTAATCTATATTTTTTTCAATTTCATACAAATTTCGTTTAATTTTCAAAGGATCCTGCCAATCTAATTTTTTCTTCAATAATGAAGATGAAAAATATGCCATAAACCAATCAAATGTGCCGTAGAATTTTCCATATTCCCACAATCTCAATAATAATGCCCAATAAAGAATAACAATCCCGAGTAATAAAAATGATTGGTAAAGTGTAGTTAAATTGCCTATATTCAAGAAATCGATACCCGTTATTTTCGTTAATAAAAATCTTGGAATTATATCAAGGAATTGAGTCGAAAATAAAGTTAGAGAAACCAATCCAGCGCGCCTTATAAAGCGGGAATTTTTTATTCTCTTCTCTTGTTTCTCAATGTTTTTTGTATAATCAAAAAAATATAAGAATATTGCAATTAGAAACAATTGCAAACCGCTATTAAGAATTAGAAACCACATAGGGGCAATCATAAAAGTTTCTATTGGTTCACCGTCATTAATAAAAATCCAAATTGATAATCCTACTATGATACATATAGTTCCCAGTAGAAATATTTTGATTAATTTTTTCTTATTTGACCATTCATCTTGACTTATAATAATCCCGATAATGCATCCCAAAAAAGTTACAGATAAATAGGGAAAAAGAGGTTGATTGTTTCCGACTATATTTGCTAAAAAAATTGATGTTAGAAATTTGCCTGGATAATTTGTTTCCATATTTATGATATCATCACGAGTTATACCATAGTTTGAAAACAGAATTCCATTCAATATTGGTGTTAAAATAATAATTAAAATTACTAGGAATGCGTATATTATTAAATTTCTCGTATTTTTTTCATAACCTTTATTTCGAGTTAGTAAAAAATGAATAAAGGAAGAAACTATTAATCCCAAAGCAATCATTTGAATAGCATTAGAAATTTTTAATCTAAAGATGAATTGTTCTGGTTTCCATCGACCAGTTAGAAGAAAAGATCCAAAAGCTGCATCAGGATGCAAAAAAATGTTTATTATACATCCAAAAAGAAATAAAATCGTTCCCTTTATTATATTTTTTTTTAAAAGAATTCCTGGATTGTTTGTTATTCGAACTTTTGCTTCAAACGTATAAATATAAACAATTGCAGAGATTAAAATGAAAAAACCCCTCCAACTCATTAAAAGCAGAAAAGGACCGAATAAATAAAATTGCCATTTCGGAGCTATCGAAATAAAATTATCCCAAAAATCGATCGGTAGGGCTCTTTCAATTGAATGGAATCCCACTACCATTAAAATTGCAATACCTCTCAAAAAATCTAATGTGGCCAATCTTTTCTTTTTTACAATATTATTTATTTTTGGTTCGTTTTTTATTTTTTTACTTTTTATTTTTGTTTCATATATTATCCCTTTCCAATTTACAGGTTTCCCTAAAATTCCATCATAAACCGAAGTGATTAAGATTATTGTTGTAATTAAAAGTCCGAAAGGATATAGTAAATAGACAAATAAATGATCTTTCCTGTTTGGATGCCAATCGTAATACAATGAGAATACGAATAACAAATAGATTCCACCATAAATTGCAATTGTTAGTGTTTTTTCACCATCCAATAAAGATTTTATAAGGAAAAATGGAGCAAAAAGGCCAAATATAATCCAACATGTTGCAATAAATATTTTATGTTTCGGAACCATTTCCATTCCTGTCCAAATCGATTTTCTAAAGCCATCATAAAAACTTTTAAATCCATCAGGATACATTCGACATGAAACAATCTTCTTGTTATTAACATAATACAAATGGTGACCACTTTCTTTAACCAATTTGGCTAATGCAAAATCCTCAACAACTTTTTCATGAATAGCAGCATGTCCACCCAGCTGTTCATATTTATCCCTTTGGAACAACATATATTGCCCTATTGCAAAGAAATCTTTTTTTTCCTTATCATAAATGTTTATTTTAGGTCCTCTAATTAGCCAAGCCAGGAAAAAATAATAACCCGAAAGATATTCGTACCATCTTTCCGCTTGCTGGTAAGGAATTGTGGAAAGCAATGTTATATTATGATTTAGTAGTTTGGAAATAGTAAAGGTTAGGGAATTGGGAGTGTGAACAGTATCAGCATCCGTAAATAATAAAATATCTCCTCTCGATTTTTTATATCCCAAATGACATGCATATGACTTTCCAACCCAATTTTCAGGTAAATCATTAAATGTTATTAATTTTACTCCAAATTTTTTAGCAATTTCGACCGTACGATCTTTTGAGCCACCGTCCACTACGATAATTTCTTTGTTGGCATATTCGATTTTTTCTAAACTGGATAAACATCTTGAGATATTATTTTCCTCGTTTAGTGTAGGCACAATGATGCTAACTAATGGATTTACATCATTCTTACTAATTTTAATTGGGAGATCTTTGCGATCTTTTAAAATTAAATAAATCAAATTGAATATACATATAAGTACTATTCCAATGAAAATATTGTTTAGAAACATTATAAATTCAATAAGTATGAATTTTTTAACGTATATATAAGAATATGAAGAGAAAAGGGAAAAAAATTGAAAATATACTCAGATCAACATATTGATCGATATATAGATATACAGATTTAGAAATTCAAGGAAAAGGAAAAAAAGTTCTAAATGTTATTTAAATAGCTTCTCTTTTGACTTATGTTTTACGGTTGTCATAGCGTCTCTAATCTGAACCAAATCCGACTTTGGATCAATTAAACCTTTTTTAGAACCTTCTACTAAATCAACTGGAACAATTTCTGTACCTTTCAACGAACTCAATTTACCATAATTGCCATCAATAATGTAGCTCATTGCGTGCCAGCCGTAACGCAGCCCAAGAACTCGATCAAACACGTTAGGTGTTCCCGCGCGCATAGTATGACCTAAAACTACTGAACGGATTTCGTAATGAGCGTGTCGATCATTGAAATATTTTTTTATATCTTCGCGTTTGTTTAATTCTTTGTGAATTTTATCCGCAATGTTCAATTTAGGAAGTTCAGGATTTCCAAAAGCATCTTTTGGTAAATTATCTATGTCTTCTTGTGAAATAACGGTGAAATCTCTATCTAAAGATTCCTTAGTGGGATATGCTCCTTCACTACATGCGATCATATGATATTTATAACCTGAATTTGCGCGTTTCATTAAAACATCTGCAATATCTCTCTTAAAGTCAAAAGGTGTCTCTGGTAAAAGAATTATATCTGCGCCACTCGAAAGACCGCTATATAATGTTAACCAACCTGCATCACGACCCATAATCTCGGTTATAAAAATACGTTGGTGAGAATGAGCAGTAGTAGTTAAATTATCAAGATTATTGCTGGCTAGTTGAGCACCACTAAAGAATCCAAATGTAAAATCGGTCCCTGCAAGATCATTATCGATTGTTTTTGGACAAGCACATACTTTTGCATTACCGTATTTATACATGGCTGCTGCAACACCGCATGTATCATCTCCACCAATTGTAATTAATGCATCTATGTCCAAAGTTTTAAATTTATTTGCTAAATCCAATCCTATTTGTTTAGTTTTTTCTTCTTTCTCTACCGAATCCTTTAATTTAGAAACAGCTTTAAAGGGGTTTGTGCGTGAAGTATACAACATTGTTCCACCTTTTGTGTGTAAATCATCCAATTCTCCGATATCCAATTTTTGAGTATAATGATCTACATCTGCAGGGGATACATCTTCTTTTGCGAAAACTTTCCATCCTTTTATTATTCCAATTACTTCTATATCTTTTTCTTTCTCTGTAGATGCCCTTAATAATGCACCATAAATAACTGCATTAAGTCGTGGGCAATCTCCACCACCGGTCAATATTCCTACACGCATAAAATTCAAACCTTAATTTAGTTTAGATTAAATTACAAAGATTAACATACGATATTCCCCAAAAAACATTATGTCCTTGCAAGACATTTTAGTATAATTTCGACTGATATGAAGATTTTGTAGGGTAAATTTATTAGATTAATCTTTTTATAATTCTTTTGAATCTGTTCATAAATTTTGAGGCAATATAGTAATGCAATAAAAGAATAATTATGCAAAATATATGACAGATCAAAAAAAAATAAACCATGGCTTGCGTGCGGTTAATTATTTTGTCTTTTTGGATGCCATCTCTGAACGAGATGGCTTGATTTAACCTCTTCTTAGAAGAGGTCCTCCTTTTACGCATCGTTTTGATGCGGGTGCCGCACGTAGCCTCTTTTTCTTCATAATAAAAAATTCAAATGTGTTATAAATTTCTGGCTTCGCTAATTGGTTTAAATATATCAGATTTTTTAAGTAATGCAATCCCTGTTGAATCCCCAATTACTTCTACTTGAATATTCCAATCAAAATCTTTTAATGAAACATCATTTTGTAAGGTTGAGGCAATTACATCAATTATTTCAGAGGTCTGTAATAATGATTGTCGTTTTTTTACTGTGATTCTATATTTTGATTTGGGATCTTGACAAAGTGGATGGTTTTCTATTAATTTAAGCACACCCTCCCTTAATGAATCTTTATTTGATGGAATTACAATGTCGATAGGAGTTATCTTATGAATAAATTGAATATAATTATTATCTTTATCTTTATTGTATAAGATTTCACGAAGATATTGTATAAGATCTTTTGGATTAATCGCGGTTTTTGCTAAAATCAATCCTTGATTGCCCGAACGAAAAATTATGGGGGATTCATCTCCTAATGCTAATAGATTGAACCATAATTCAATTTCTGCTTGTTCTTCAAAGTCACGTCCGGTTGAAACCATTAAGTTAAAATTTTTCACGCCAAAAATCACCCATAAACACATTTAATTTTTTTTTAAAAAAAGGAAAGTAAACTAAAAAAAATAAAATTCTATTTTTCCTCGTAATCTTGGATTACCAAAAATCGATCAATCCATTTCCACCATCGATCTGTGTCCATTTGAAGCTCTTTAAGGATTTTTTCATTAACAGCTTTAAATCTACCTTGGTTCTTTTTATTGAAGTATTCATTAAGTGGTTTTCGTTTTGTAGGATCATGCATCCGTTTACTTTTCCCATTTAAAGTTAAATTTCCATCTTCTATTTCAAATAAAGGGAATACACCCGTATCAACTATCATTTTTGCTTGTTGAATTGTTTCTTCTGCAGGATATCGCCATCCTGGTGGACAAGGCGCTAAAATATGAATATATCGAAAACCCTTAATTTTCTTTGCTTTCATAAATTTATCATATAAATCCAGAGGATCTCCCACACTAGCTGTAGCGACATAAGTAACATTGTGTGCTGCTACAATCATAGGAAGGTTCTTCTTATAACGTTCTTTTCCATAAGGCGTTGTTGTTGTTACCCCTCCATGAGGTGTGCTGCTACTTCTCTGATTTCCGGTATTTTGATAGGCTTCATTATCATAACAAACATAAATAATATCTTCATTTCGTTCTGCCGCTCCACTTAATCCTTGAATTCCAATATC
>JAUWPK010000172.1 GCA_030611625.1 Promethearchaeum sp.
ATTTGTGTAGACGATATTATGAGATTTTTCCCCCAATTTCTTTTTTAAAGGTTTTTTTTTTTAAGATTACGACTATAGTTTCTCATACTGCAATATAAGTATTCCCGACATTAGGGATTTAATGCTTTGATATATGTGATACTCAGAACAGAATTTTTACGAGAAGTAATATTTTAAAAAGAAATTTATTTGAAAAAATTTGGTAGGGACTTAAATATACGCTTTACTTTGTTTAAATTGTGAAATTATAATATGAAAAATCTTTTTTATCAATCAATAGAAAAACAGTTTCACGAATATCTTAAAAGATCAAGGTATGATAAAAAAGATCTCTCTAAAGTAAATACATTACGTAATTTATGGCAAAATTTTATGAATGAATTATTGAATAATAACCAGAATTATACTGAATTACTTTCAATTGCTCCTGATCAACAAGATCCACTGGGTTCCCTGTATCAATTCTTTTATGAACATAAAATTATTCCAGAAAAAGGAAAATTGCGAATCATAGTAAAGGATCCTAAACAAAGAGAACCCGGAAAGGTATATACTCCGCGCAAAATTATTTCTTTTATAATAAATCTAATTAAAAATAGCATAAATAAAGATTTTCCTAATAAAAAAAGTAATGAGAATAACAATAGTAAACAACAATTAAAAATTGCAGATATTTCATGTGGGACGGGGAGATTTCTTACTCATTGGTGGTTAAAAGATTTAGAAAATGCATCAAAACATAAAAAAATCAAGGAAACTAAATATTTCGGATTTGATATTGATCCAACAGCAGTAAAAATAGCAAATCAAACACCAATAAAAAATGTAGTATGGAAAAATATCGATACTCTTTTTGATTCCTACTTAGATCAAAATGATCAATTTGATATAATCATCGGGAATCCGCCTTATATTGAGTCTCGCGCAATTTCAGATGATAATTGGAATAACCTAAAGAAAAAATATGAAAGTGCTTTTAAAAAATTTGATATTTCCGTAGTTTTTCTGGAAAAAATTGTTAGTTTATTAAAACCGAATGGTTGGGCTGGAATCATCATAACAAATAAGTGGCTTGTATCAGATTATGGTGAAAGAATAAGAAAAATCTTGCTGATAAAGACACATATTGAATATATTATTGATGTTTCACATTTATTATTGTTTAAATCCTCATCAACTTATCCCATAATCATTATTTTCCAAAAATTAGGCCAGGATAACTCCGACAGTTCAAATTTTCAAACAAAATTAGTCCAAATTAATGATATTAATGAATTAGATTCATTTTTTCTAAAAAATCAAACATATCCAATCAACCAGGTTCATCAGTCTTTTTTTTTGAAATCTCCAAAAAATATTATTTCATCCAATTTAGATTCATCATCGATGCAAATACTAGAACATTTATGGAATTTGGAAAGAAAAAATGAAGCGATATTATTAGGAGATTATAAATGCCCATACGAATTAAGAAAGGGGATTCATACAGGAAATGTTAAAGGGAAACTGTTTACTGCTAACCCTCCTAATAATGATCCAATGTATAAACATGCAGTAACCAGCCGTTATCGAGTAGATCGGTTTAAAATTTCATGGCAGGGATTTTGGGTTCACTATAACAAAAAATTAATTGATCGAACTCAGGGAGAATATGGATCATTACGTGAAGAGTGGATTTTTGAAGCCCAACCTAAAATATTTATTAAGCTTTTTGGCACTCGAATCCAAGCAGCAATAGATCATTTAAGATACTATGCAAATAATTCTCTAATACTTCTAATCAGAAAACAAACAGAAGAAGGCTTTAAATATAATCCAGAGAACTGGTATGTCTCTCGAGATGAAGAATTCTATTACATTCTTGGTGTTTTAAATTCTCAGTTGATTTCAGATTACTATAAAACCCTCTATAAACATACTCATGTCAGGGGTAATTATTTACAGTTTTATATTAAAGATTTGAAAAATATACCATTAATAATCCCAAACCAAACCAATATATCCATCATGAAGAAAATAGCGGCGGTTGCTCAAAATCTAACAGAATTTTATAGGTCGGTGAAATTGAAAAGTAGCGAAATTGAAAAACTTGAAAAAAAATTGAATGTATTTGTAAATAAATTATATAAAAAGTTGGATTAAAGGTAATAAATCCTCTCTGAACTTTGGAATGCCTAAAATTTCTTTCCTTAGATCATTAGTTAGAATCCAAAGATAAACTAAACCACCATCATTCTCTGCATTGGTAATATATTCTGAAACAAAGTGCAAATTATTTCTGGAATAATGCAATTCATAAAAATCTTCTTTCTGAATATTTAATCCTTTTTGAGTAATGTGAAATAAGTAAAGATTTTGCAAATATGCGGCACTATTCTTAAGCATTTCTTCTTCTTGGTGTGTTTTTCCATAAGTTCCATAAACCAATCCCGTTGAAGATATGAGACACGTAGCACGTGCTTCTATATTTTTAGTGAATTGCTCCAAGAATTCTTGAATAACACCTCCGCTTGTGGAAACACGCTTAAGAGAAAGGGAAAATAGATTTTCTATTGAGTTTCGCTCGTAAATCGATGAATTTACATATCCAACTTCAAAATCATCACATAATTTCTCGATTTTATCGATTAATTTAATACGGCTTGCATTTAAATTTTCATCATTTATCAAATCAGGGTCGAATTTAGTGAAAGCGACAAGAACAGGCATTGAAAGCTTGTATTTTTTATAAGTGTCAAGAATTTTTCTAAAATATTCTAAAGACTCATCATATCGGTCTGTGTCTTGAATATCGATACAATAAACGAGGATATCTGTTTTTGAAAAGTACATATCAGCTTTTTCAAAGTAGTTTTTTCTGTATTCTTCTTGCCCTCCCATATCAAAACTTGATACTTGATAACCAAAAATATTGGTCTGCTGACGTGATAAACCACGAGTGGGTAAAACTTCCTTCATAGTTGAATATTTTTCGGATAAAGCTGTAAGTAAACTAGTTTTACCTGCATTACCCAATCCAAAGAAGACGATTTTTTTCTGTTTTTCTCCGTACTCGGCTATCTGAGTCATGTGCCAAAAGATCATTTCAGCAATAATCCCAAATTTGCGAGTTTCATCTGGATTCAATCCTTCTATTACCAAATCATTTTGGCTCTGCGCGAGATCTTTAATAGTTTTTAACTCATCATCAGCTTCTTCAAAAAATGGTGCCCAATTTGAGTCGAAATCTTTAAGTTCACTAATATTTAAATCAAGAACATCTGTAGGTTTATTAATATTTGAGAAATCGGTCCCTTCCTTAAAGAAACTCAATATTTTATTTAGAAATTTTTGCTCGACCATATGTACTCACAATTAAAAAATTACCATCTATGAAAATTTTTTCCTTTTTTTTTGAAAATTTTTTATGGCAGAAATCTTTAGGCACAAAAAACTATAATTAAGTGTATAAAAATTAAATAAATTTTTATAAAAAATGCTGAAAATTGGGTAAACATGCCGGATATGGTAAGCGAATCAGTAGTTATTGTTTTAGATTGTTCCCGTTCTATGTATCGATCAGATTACAGTCCAAATCGCTTAGAAGCTTGTAAGCAAGGAATTTTGAATTTCATTAGTTCTAGAATTGAAAATGAAGAGGCAATGGGTGGAAATACAGCTTATTCGTTAGTATTAATTAAAGACAAACCACAAATGATTTTTGATTTAAATAATGGGGCAAAATTTAATGAGTTTTTGAAAGTCCTTAACGAGATCAAATGTGGAGGAATCAATACGTTAGGAGAAGGCTTAGGCATGGCAATTAAAATATTAATTGAGGATATTAGAACAAATGGAGCGCGGATTCCACGCATTCTTCTTTTTTCTGATGGAAAATATAAAACTCGTCAAATCGATCCTATGAAGATGGCTATGTTAGCTCAACAATTAACAATTCATATGGATACAATCCGTGTTGGTGACGTAGAACATTCCAATATCATGAAAAGATTGTCAGAAAATACAGAAGGCAAATATTATTATGTAAACAATATTCAAGGTATTTTGACAACCACAAAGGATCTTGCCCAATCTAACTTTGAAGCACCAGGATCTTCATATCAAAAAGGAAAAATAAAGATTCCGAATGCAGTGTTAAAAAAAATTGCTAAACCACTCTTAACTGAATCAGAAATGGATAAAGGTTCAAATGATCAACAAGAAGTGTTAGCTCGCTTGAGAGGGACAAAACAATATGATAAATGCTCAATATGCTTCCAATCTAATGATCCGATATCAAGAACAGGCTTTAGAATCTCAGGTCGATTCTGTCCTAACTGTGCGATGCCAATGCATATGAGCTGCGCCAGTATGTGGGCAAAAAGTCAAGATAAAACTGGTGATGGAACTGTTTTCAGATGCGTTCACTGCTTATACCTTTTGAAAATTCCTGCATCAGTTCATACTGCAGTTCGAATGCATTCAGAAGTGAAGAAAAGAAGAACAAAAAGTAGAGAGATTCAAACATTTAATGTAACACCAATATCTACAAAAAAATTAGGAAGTTTAGCATTATATTCAGCTTGTCCTGTATGTAACGGGATTTTTGAAGAAGATGAATTTGTTATCAAGTGTGGTAATCCTTCTTGTAAAGCAATTTATCATTTGAACCATTTTAAACAATTAACCGATTCTAAATGTAAAGTATGTGGACAAATTTTACAAAAAATAGCAGAATGAATAATAAAATAAGAGTTAGGAAAAAAATTATAAATATTTTTTAATTTCTTCTTCAGAAAGCACTTTAAACAGTTTTTCTTCAGCGGTGACAATTGCTATTTGCAAAGCTGCATCTTCAAAGTCTTCATCAGTAGAATCTTTTAAGATTTTTATTCCAAGCTTAACAATTTCATCCATAGTCATGTCATCATTTAGTGATTCATTTAATTTTGTTCGTGCATCTTCACTATTTTGTCCCATCGTTGTTCCTTTCCACCCTGAAAACGTTCCACTCGGACTTGTTGTCATTACTCTTGGAGTTCCATCAGGATCGACGCCAATAATTAGTAAAGCAGAACCAAATGGTCGAACTCCTCCGTGTTGAGTGTATTGTTGCTTTATGTCAGCCAATTTTCTAGTAATTGTGGTAACTCTAACGGGTTCGTTATATGTTAAACGGTGGACTTGGCATTGAACACGCGCATAATCGACTAAAATTCGAGAATCAGCATGTAATCCTGCAATTGCACACCCAATGTGTTCATCCATTTTAAATATTTTTTGAATCGTAGATTGATCCATTAATTTTCCAAATCTTTTTCTAGTAATAATTGCTGCTCCAGCTACTGAAGACTTCAAGCCTATGCATAATGTCCCTCTCCGAACAGCTTCAAGGGCATATTCTACTTGATATAGTCTTCCTTCTGGAGAGAACATCGTTAAAGATCTGTCATATCCAGCATCGTCTCCTCTTCTATCCATCATTTTCTGTGCGTCACTCTTGTTAACAAATTCTAATACTTAAATTAAAAATATGAATCAAAGATAAAAAATTTTGAGTTAATTTTTTATAATTGCTTCTATTACTAATTTGCTTCTTTTTTAGTGTAAACATTCAAAATATCGAATAAATTACTTTGAATTAGAAGAATATTTTCTTAATACAGTGAGGAATTTTGATGTCAAATTTTGAATACGATAATAGTGAATATGATGCTGAACTAATTCGTGCTAATGAATTAGTAGAGAATGCATCTCAACTTAGAAAGCAAAATAACATCAAGGGAGCGATTAGTCTCTATCAGAAATCACTTGGCATTTACCTAAATACTGGAGCTTATATGAAACTTGCTGAAATTTTTAATGATATTGTTTCATTAGTAAAGACTGAGTCAGAAATGCTACCAATCATGGAAAGATTACGTAAAACTATAAACGAAATTGAAAAATTAGACATTCTTGAAGAGTTGGCAGAATTAAAGCTCGCTCATGCTAATCTTAATTATAAAAGTTCCAATTATCTGGATGCGGGAAATTTATTTATTGAAGTAGCAGAATTATATATGAAGATTGATCAAGATGTATTTAGGAATCTGATCGGTATGTTTTATCTTCGCGCTGCTGAATGTTTTGAAAAAATATCTAGAACAAAACGCGCTGAGAAATTAATTCTCAAGGCAATTAGAATTTTTGATTCAAGTATTTTTGATTATCGTATATATTTAAAACAATTAAAAGATCAAATTGATAAAAAACAATTCGCGGATGCTATAGAAACTATTCGTGAAATTGCGAAATTTTTCAGAAGGCTGGAGGTCGAGCTAGAAACGACCCCTGAAGAAGATGGAGTTTTTAGGAATTTGAAAAGGAATGTCTTGGCTCGATTAATCCATATCGTTTCTGAATATAATTTATTAAAAATGATATGCTACCGCTTCATAGGCGAAGAAGATAAAGTCCGAGATCAGGCAGATAAATCAATCAAGGATCTAATAAAGGCAATCGATTTCATAAAAGAGGAACTTAAACAAGAGTATTATAGTAGCGCTGACTTACATAGGCTGACTTTTGATATTTTTTTACTTCAGATGTTCCAAGAATTTGCTGATCATCAAATTGAAGACCCAATTTTCTTGATTATGAGCGGTGTTCCTAAATCAATTAAGGAAATAATCAAGAAAATGAGATTTTATGATTATACTGTTCAATTATTAGAATTAAATTTGAAAGATAATGCTGATCTATTAGAAACCATGGCCCTCTCCCAAATATTGGACCCTTATCGTGAGTTCATTATAAAATCTTTAAAATTATAAGAAAGAAATAAAAAAACGGAAAAATTCAACTATTATTCGACAATACTATCGATGTTTTTCTTTAGAGTAATATTTTCAGTAAGCATTTGAATATCTTTAGCATGCTGGTCAGGAGTTTTTTCTAAAGGTTTAGAGTGCGTTTCAGCCCATTTCTTTTCAATTCCTTCCCTATGTATCGTATTAAAGGTGCAAAATGGAATCTGAAGGACTCGTTTATGTTCTGGATCATCAGGATCGATAACTCCGTAATGCACCACACATTTTTGCAATCTTGCAACATCTAAATCATATGCATCTTGAAAATGCATACTTCCAACAAACATTAATTTGTTTTGAAGAACGGCTTTTGAGTTCTCCAATTTAGGATTTAATAAAAATTTGGATACGCTTTTATAAATCGGGTCTTCAACAAGCTTTTTCATTTCAAAATTTTTAACATATTTCGCTGCTCCTGCAAGATAATATGCTTTCATCGCATTTCTATATGCAATATCTGTCATTTTATCACTAAATTCATTTAGTGCATCAAACAATTTTGCAAATCCTAAATTTTCAACTGTCCCTCGTAAACTTGAGAAGAATTTTGATGGCTGAGGAATTTCACGTTTTTGAATCATATCCCAAACAGAATTACTCCATTTTATTAATTCATCAACATCAACATAATCTTCTAGATTTTGCCATTCATTATCTTTTCCAATCGGGACCAAAGTGGCAAAACCACAATCATCATGAGCAGAAATAGCCCATCCGGGAAGATCGGAAAACCATGTAAGCAATTGAGTTAATTTACTTGACGCCGCAAGCGGATAAAATTTTGTATCTTCTAATCCTGAAATCTTTTTTATTTCTAAAGTTAAATCACTGCTAGTGTATCTAAGGTTCATTAAATCCTCTAAGGTAATACGACCGCAGAGT
>JAUWPK010000141.1 GCA_030611625.1 Promethearchaeum sp.
TTCTTGAAAATGATCTTTACTTGGTAAGCGATGAGGTTTATGAAAAATTTCTTTATAACGATCATATTCATATAAGTTCCGCTTCCTATGATGAAATGTTCGAAAGAACACTCACATTAAACGCTTTAAGTAAAACTTTTGGTGCAACTGGACTTCGTCTTGGTTATGTATCTGCCAATAAGAAAATTATTGGATTGATGGAGAAATATGGTCAATACACGACTGCAGGAGTCAACCATCCAACGCAGTATGGTGCAATAGAAGCATTAATAAAGGGGAATCCTGATATGCCTAGAATACTCCAATGTTATAATAAAAAAAGATTGTTTACATTGAAATGTCTAAAAGAGTTGCAATTCGATGTTATTGAACCTTTTGGGGCTTTTTACATCATGCCAAGGTTAAATTCTAAATGGAATATGACAAGTGAAGAGTTTTCTAATGAACTCGTTAAAGAAGAACATGTAGCTTGCGTTCCTGGAAATGGTTTTGGGTCATATTCTAATAATTCGCTTAGAATATCATATGCAACATCGGATGAACTTTTAGAGGAAGGCTTTAATCGAATAGAACGCTTTTTGAAGAAAAAATCTCTTACGTAGAAAGAAAAATGCCCTCTAAAATTAGAATATGTAAATGGTATCCGGTCTGTCCGATAAAATATTATACAGATGATAAGAAATTGGATTCTTATTGGGTCGAAAATTATTGTTTAATTGGGAATAAAAATTGTATTAGGTATCAAAAAGAAGAAGCAGGAGTGTCTCATCCCGATAATTTGTTACCAGATGGTTCAATTGATTCATCATTGGTATAATTCAATTATTTTGTGCCCATATTTTTTAAGAACTTCTTTTGTTTGTTCCAGTTTCTTCTCTTTTACTAATAAATAATCTGTATTATAAGTTGAAAAAGCAAAAATACTAATTCCCGCTTTAGCAAGCACAGTTGATAAGGAGGCAATAATACCTGTTAAGCTAAAATACAAAGGACCAATAATTTTAATTGCACGCCAACCTTTTTCCGATTTGCAATTACTATCAGGAATTAAATTTTCTGGAATAATAATTGAAATTTCTTCATCAGTTTTTGTGATTGACCAGAAATCGCCTAGTTTAGACAGATCGGGTATAGAATCTTTAGGAGAAAGCTGACAAATAGCAATTTTTTTTTTTAGAATTACCAGATCAAGTTTAGTCATAGTTCTCCAGCTTAAAGTTTGTTCGGAAATATTAAAAATTATTCGTTTTCTTTATGAAAAAGATCAAAAGAAATTTAGGCTCGGGATAAAATTTGTTCTTTACAGTATGAAAATTATACTTCGTATCACTTCATCGTTAAATTACAAATCAATATTTAAGAATTTCATTAAATATAACAGTCTCTTGAATTATTGCTTTGAGAAACAGCAAGTTTCAAACCTATATATAGAAGTGATTGAAAATGGGTTAATTGTTGTATTTAAAACCTACAAGGGATTTTTAAAATTTCTTCCCGTTTTCTCAGAATCAAAAATAAATGTGGTTAAGCAAAATTTCGTGAATCGCGATAAAAATTATTTTAAAATATCTGATGATTTTTCAGTCCGTTCATTTCCTGAGGGTGGGCTAGAATTATTTTTTGCACCTATTTCAGAACATTCGAATGATTTAGTAGATCACCTAATTCTGCATTTTAAAAGCTTAAATATTAAAGATATTGAAATAAGTCGAAAAAATAGTTTCAAAATTACAGTTAAGTTCAAAACTTTGAATTCTCTAATTGAATACAGGAATTTTATTGAATATTTTATTAATCGAAAAATTAATTCGGTTGATGAGATATTTAATTTATAATGCCAAAAGCATTGGTTTTATTTGGTTATGATAAACCAAATCGCTATACTTGGAGTATTTTAATGGGTTATCTGGAATCTGATCCAGTTCTTATGGAGCAATATTCCTTCCATTCATTACCGTTTCATATTTACAAATCCCATCTTCATCAAGAATATTTTGAGAATATAGATTTTAAGAAATACGATTATGTTATTTTGGCATACTCGCTTCTTTCAGTTCAAATACCGCAATTTGAAGAGTTCAATATAAAACACAGACAATTTTTTAATAAATTTCATCCAAAAATAATAACTTTAGTAGGTGGTCCTCATGCTGCAGCATCGCCTGAAGAATTGGCAAATCTTAAGATGGACTTTATAATTCCTGATGAAGGAGAGTATGCGTTTTCTCAACTTCTTCATTTACTATTAAAAAAATCGAATGATAAAATTGATACAGAGTTAATACCTGGATTAGCAAGGGGATTTCCAATTTATGTTCCTGCTAATCAGCCTAAATTAGTAGAAGTTGGTAAATTTCCCCCATTTTCTGCAAATTTTCGTTTGTTTGGTCCCATTGAAATTTCAAGAGGATGTCCTTTTCGATGTAAATTTTGTCAAACAGGCAATCGTGCAGATAAGATGCGCCATGCTTCAATTGAGAATATAGTGAAGTGGGTAAGAATAGCTAGTGAAATAAAATTCGATAAGGTTTGGTTTTTATCACCTAATTCTTTTGGATACGGTTCAAAAAATGGTGTAACTCCTAATATAAACGCGCTCCACAATTTGCTTTCCCAGATTCATTCAATTTCTGCAATAAAAGGAATATTTTTCGGAACATTTCCAAGTGAAGTTCGTCCAGAATCAGTTACTCGTGAAGTTTTGGAAACAATTACTCCATTTATTTCAAATAAGAAAATTCTTATTGGTGCTCAATCAGCTTCAAATCGATTGTTACGCAGTATTCAAAGAGGACATACATTTGAACAAGTTAAAAAAGCAATTTCCTTGTTAGAAGAATTTAATTTTAAAATAGATTTAGATTTTATATTTGGGCTTCCAGAAGAAAATTCGGAAGATATCAAAGAAAACCTTAATTTTTTTAATGAAATTCTTGATGGAAAATATAAAAACGTGAAAATTCATACTCACACATTTATGCCTTTACCTGGAACACCTTTTTCTAATGAATCCATAGGAAAAATTGACTCAGAAATCATGAAAATTGTTGGAAAATTATCAAAAATTGGAAAAGCATATGGATCTCATTTAGCACAATCTGGAAAAACTCCAACTCGATATTCAAAAATTTAAATATAAATTATTAACCATTAAATTCTAATTTTAAAGTAAGAATGATTACTGATTCGCGGGAACTTGTTGTAATTGCAGTAGGGAGTAATGCAACAGAGTCATTAAATAATGGACTAAATCTTTTAGGTGGGTTATCAAAATTTCTTTCTAAAGAAGATAATGTTCTAATTTTAATCGATCTTCAATGTCCTTTTACATGTCCTTCTTCAGTCAATCAAGAAACATTTAGTGCATTACTTGGCAACATAAAGTTAATCGGAGTAAAGAAAGTTCAAATATTACCAGGAGTAATGTGGGGTATAGATCAGAAAAAAGCTTTGGATTCTCTTGGTTTGGGAGATATTATTCAAAATTATGATGCTACATTAATAACCTATGAAGAACTCTATAAATTTTCCGCCCCCCTTATCGATGAAGTCACAAAAATTATTTGTTTATCGCAAATTAGAACAGAACCATTATGGAAATTGACTGGCTCTTCTTATTTGATGTGGTATTTTAACCCCCCTAATAAAAGATGGAAAAATATATCTAATTATAAGAATAAATATGAAGATGAACGAGTTCAATACGTTTTTGAGTTTTTAGAAAGAAAAATCCCAACTCTGTACATTAATGATTGCTATTTTCTTCTAACTGGAAATGGTCCATTTGCATGGAATACTACAAAAAGTGTTAAGACTAAAAGAATATTTTTATCCAATAATATTATGGCGGTTGATTGGGTTACATATGAGCATTTTGGATTGGATCCGATCAAGAATTTATTTATCAGAAAAGCTTCCGAGCTAAATCTAATTGATAAGAAATCAATTAATCTAAATTCTCAAGTGCAAAGTACATATCCTTCATTAAAATTCCCAGAAACAGAACCATCTAATATAAATCTTGAAGGATTAACAATATTTTCTGGAGAATTGAATAGCGGTGAAAGATACGCTTTATTGCAATTTCTTTTCATGATAAAAAACCTTCTCTTTAAAGATTCATTAAATTTTGGTAAATGGGCCATTATTGCGGGAAAAAATCCACCAGATCCTGAGATTGATTGTGATATAATTGTTTTTGGGGATTCAGCAATAAAATCCTCCAAAAAATACAAATTTCGAACAATTACTGAGAAAAGATCTGAAATTATAAATTTAATGGGATTTGAAATAGGTGTTGGTGAAACTTTAGAAGGCGATGAGTTGGAAAAAGCAATCTTAATTCAACAAAGAAAAATTCGTCAAAAAATTGAAAAAACAAGAAAAAAATATGGGGAATTAATAGCAACTATAAATAACCTAGTGCAAACTTCTGATGAAGAAGCTAAAAGCGATAAAGAAGAAACAAAACTTAAATTGCAAATGAGAATGGATTTAAAAATCAATAAATATCAATACAAAATTGAAAAATTAAGGATTAATATAATTGCAAAACATAAAAAACAAGCAATTAAAAATAAATTATTAGATTTAGATCTAAACGAGAGAGTATTGGAAATTCCGGGTAATCCTCCACTTGGGTGGGATCCATTAGTATATTTAACCCATTTCTGGCAAAATAAGCAAATCTCGACATTAAACCTCTTCATTCAGATATCCCGTGAATACTATACATTCCCAAAATATAATAAGAGTAAGATTAGAGCAAATATGAAATCAGAGAGAAAGAAAATTGAAAAAAGAGATAAAGAAAAAAATAGACAATTAAAATCTAAAAATAAATCCGAACTTAATATTATAGAAAATGAATTGAAAAGTAATCTGAAAAATCTTGAACTCAATTTTAAAAAGAACACCAAAAGAATAAAGAAAAAACATATTCGGGAGGGTGGTAAGAATGAATGATGATTGGATTCGAATATTAAATAGTGCACAAGGATTTACCATAAATAAGAAATTTATCAATCTTGGAACGAAAATTCCCTTATTATCTATAGACATTGATACAAAGCCATTCTATTTTCTTTGGTTAGAACTATATCCACTATTAATGAACTCTAATTCAAACTCAATTGAATTAATCGTTGATGATAATGATAAAGTAAATAATTGTATCCTTCATAAATCAAATAAAGACGGTATGTACACTGAAGCTATAAAGATTGAAGTTGATACATTACCTAATCTCACTACAAGTTTAAGAAATGTTGGTGAAATCTATAATATTCTCCGAGTTTGGGTAAAAAAAACAAATAATATTGATATCGGAAATTTAAGAATAATTCCTTTAACTTTTATAAATGATATCGTTTCAATTCATGAGAAGTATGTCAAAAACGGAATTAATAATGATTTTTTGAAAATGATTGGGGAATATTTCGATGTTATTGTCAATAATAGAAACCAGCAAGTATTATTATGCTATCCTCCCTCACCGTTATTTGAATTTCTAACTAAATTCTATAAATATTTTGAGAATTTCTCTTATTATGATATCATGAAAGCTTTTAGAAGATATCTACCGAAATCAAAAATGACAGTAACCTTTAGATTGAAAGAAGACTCTGCATTTCTTTCATATTTCATTAATATTACCAAATCGAGAATTACCTTTCAATATGTTCCAATTCCGGATTATATCTTTTCCAAAATCAGCTCAAATAAAATAGAAGAAATTATCCTTAAATTCTTGACAAAAGACTGTAAAACTAAGCTTAATTTAATATTCCAATTAGACGATATCATTGAGTTAATATTCGAGGTAATTCAATCCCAATTTCCCCTCCAAAAGGAAAGATTTCTTCTAATTGAAGAAAAATTTTTGAATTTCTATAGAAGTATCGGAATTCCATGGGATATGGATCCTAAACCCTATATATACAACAATAATTTTAGATTTTGGATTTATTTTCTAGGTTTTTATATCAATCCACGAAAATTATCCTTTTGGTCAATACCCACACTCTTACAATCGTTTTTAAGTATGTTTTTCAATCTTAGCGGAAATATTTTATTAATAACAGGTAAAAAACTTCCAAATTTGATTGACACTCAAAAAATTGATAAATTAAATGGGTTTAATGTATCAATGAATGATGGAATGGTTGAAAAAATACAATATATTAACGATAATGAACTTCAAAATATACTAAGCACAATTAAAAATAAAAATCTCGGGCATTCTAAGGGAGATATTAACAAAAAATCTATTCTTTCACAAATAAGAACTGAATTTTCAAATGAAAAAAGTTTTGTTTCTTCTATAATTTGGATTAGTGATGATATGATTTCTAAAATTGTAAATATACTTTTAATCGATTTTCACCAATCTAATAGGTTTTCGGGAAGAAAATTAGTAAGGATTCTAAGATTATTTAGAAAAAATAAACATTTCTCAGTTTTCCCTGAGAATCCTCTCTATAGAAGGGTGAAAATGCAAAATTCACTTCAATTTTTAAAGAGTATAACACCAATCCTCACAGATTTGCATGAATTTTAAAAAATTAAAAGAAAAAATTAATCTCGCAAATGAGGTTTACGAGCTGCTAATGTAGCATCTAATCTTCCAATTATCGTATTACATGGTCCTTTTTTAAGAAGTTCAGGATTTTTTTCGGCTTCTTCATATATTTCTAACATAGATTTTATAAATTTGTCTAGTTCGCGCTTATTTTCTGTTTCTGTAGGTTCAATAAGCATAGCTTCATGGATTATTAATGGAAAATATATAGTTGGAGAATGAAATCCGCGATCAAGGAGTCCTTTGGCAACATCTTCAGAATTAATACCATTGGGTAAGTGGGCATCAACAAGAAATTCGTGCATGTTGATTCGATTGTAAGGGATAGAATATTTATGCTGAATTTGGGTTCTGATGTAATTAGCATTCAAAACTGCATTTTGGGCCGCTCTCTTAATCCCCTCCTTACCCAAAGCTAAAATATATGTATATGCTTTAACTAAAACTCCAAAATTACCCCAAAAACTTCGTATACGTCCGATTGATGATCCATTATTTTCAACACATGCTAAACCTCCTTCATTCTTAATTACCTGGGGACATGGTAAATATTTGATTAAATTCTTTTTAACACCAACAGGTCCAGCACCAGGACCACCACCACCATGAGGAGTAGAAAAAGTTTTGTGTAGATTTAAGTGTATGATATCAAATCCCATTTCACCAGGTTTTACGATTCCCATAATTGGATTTAGATTTGCACCATCATAATAACATAATCCGCCGTATTTATGAACGATTTCAGTGATTTTAACGATATTCCTATCAAAAACTCCGATTGTGTTTGGATTAGTAAGCATTAAACCAGCTACATCTCCTCCTTTCATTGCAAATTCAAGCTGATCTAATGGTAGTTCTCCATTTTCATCAGATTTTATTTCAATAATTGAAAAACCGGCCATTACAGATGTGGCGGGATTTGTTCCATGAGCGCTGTCTGGGACTATGATCTTATCTTTTTTTATTCCTTTTATTTCAAAGTATTTCTTAATAATAAGAATCCCAGTAAGTTCTCCTTGAGCACCTGCTGCTGGATTTAATGTAAACGCATCCATTCCGCATATTTCACAAAGTTGTTGACCAAGATTATATATTAATTCAATTGCGCCTTCATTTTCTTCTTGTAATGGGTGAATTTTTAAAAATCCAGGCAATCTTGCAGTTATTTCATTAATTCTAGGGTTATATTTCATTGTACAAGAGCCTAAAGGATAGATTCCGCTATCTACTCCATAATTCTTTTGAGCTAAATTAACATAATGGCGTACAATTTCAAATTCAGGAACATCAGGTAAGTTTATTTCTTCATTTCGTTGAAGAAATTTCGGAAGTATATTATCAAAATCAACACTATCGATATCCATTTCGGGTGTGAAATTATTTTTTACTGCATTATATCCTTTATCAAAAATTAAAAGTTCGCGTGTCATTGTGCAGCCTCCTTGGCAATATGTATGAATTTTATCATATCTTCCTTTGAGTTCAATTCGGTTACGCAAATTAGAATTTCATCCTTTCTATTAGGAAAATAATGGGATAGTCTTAGAGGTGGTAAAATGTTCTCATCTTTGCACTTTTTTATTAATTTATTAATGTTTGGGCATTTAACAATGAATTCATTGTAGGTTGGTTTAGTATTTAGAATTTTATATCCAGAAATTTGAGATAATGCTTGTTTTACATGGTTAGCTTTTTGAAAGTTTTGCATCGCAACTTCTTTTAATCCAGTTTTACCCAAAGAAACCAAATAAACTAAAGAAGCAATCATAGTCAATCCTTGATTTGAACATATGTTAGAGAGTGCTTTTTCACGCCTTATATGTTGTTCTCGCGCTTGAAGAGTTAATATATAGCCTTCTTTTTCCCCATGAAGTTCTTTAGTTAAACCAACCAATCTTCCTGGCATTTTTCGCATATATTTTTTATTCACTGATAAAATTCCTAAATTTGGACCTCCAAAAGATGGGTGCATTCCTACACCTTCGGATACAAATATATCAACATCACTTTTTCCTGGAGGTTTAAGGTGTCCTAAACATGTTGGATCACTCATTGCTTGAATGAGTAAACATTTTTTTGTTTTGGAGCGTAAATTTTTAGCAATTTGACTAATGTCTTCAATATCTCCAAAGAAATTGGGGCT
>JAUWPK010000016.1 GCA_030611625.1 Promethearchaeum sp.
GATGCAATGAAAATAGTAGTAATAACTACTACTGTGCTATTTTTAAGATCTTTTTTAGTAGGCCAGATAACTTTTTTTAATTCAGTAAATATCCTGTCATATTGAATGAAAACAAAACTCATCATGTTCAATTTTCTTATACATTTATTGTTGATAAAAATGGGATCGAATTATTGACGACAACGATAAATGAAGAAAATATTATTAAAACTGAATTTTTAAATGCCAACTTTCAATTTGTAATTGATATATTAGAAAAATCATTTATGCAAATCTCTAATCGAGAAAAATATTTGAAGTATTCAGAAATAGGAAAAAAAAATCCTTTCAGATATATAGATTTAGATAATGAAATCCATGATCTTCATGTCTCAAGAACATATAATTTATTTTGGAACATGAAAGAAAAATATTTACCCGTTAAATTAATTGATGGAAATTATCTTAAATTAGATTATGAGAATCTAATTTTTAGTTTTATTTTAGATAGAGAAGAAAAAAAATTTGGGTTTGAAATTCCAATCAATAATAATGATTTTTATCAAATTATCGAATCAATAATCTTAAATTCTTACGTAAAGGATGTAGAGATTAAAAAATTAACAAAAGATCTTCTGGAGAATGGTCAAGTTGATCCAATTATTATTTCACATGATGGAAAAATTATTGATGGAAATAAGAGAGTAATTGCTTACAAAATCTCTCAAAATACAAGTAATAAATTAGATTTAAGTTCAATTTTAATAGTTAGACTTCCTAAAGGCCTTACGGATACAGAAATTAGTGAAATTCACCATTCATGTCATTTTAAGAGATCTTCTGATTTTGAACTATCAAATAAATATAAAAATTCAATTGAAATATATAATTTGATTAAAGAATTAAGATTAAAAGGGGCATCTAATAAAAAAATTGCAGAACGATTAAAAATTTCAAAGAAAATTGTAGAAGAAAGTTATGGGATAATGAATTTAATTGATCAATTTATTTCTGAAAGTGAAAAAGAAATAGATTATGGTTTTATAAAAAAAAATTCTCTTGAAAAAATTTTCTTACGACTTTTCAGACGATTAAATTGGATTAGTAAAATCGAAATGAGTACTAAAGAGATAATTAATCTTCGGACGACTTTTCGTAAAGCATCCTTTAGATGGATAGAAAATTATCTTGATGCACAAATGATCTTGAATGGTTTTATTCCAAAAGAAGAAAATATTACGCATTTATCGTTTTTATTGCTAAAACCAATAATTTTAGATCACATAAACATCATTCTCAATAGAAAAAATATGAGTAAAGAGCGGTTCCACAAAATATTTATCAATTTGATTGAGAAATCAGACGATTATATTTCAGAAATAGATGAAGCAGAATCAATCTATGAAAAACTCTCTTTAATGGATGGATATCTTAGCCAAACAGATATTAAACTTCAAGAAAAACAAGATCTTTTAGAAATTTTAAGTGATTGCAAAGAATTAATTGAAAATTTAGAAAAAACATTAAAAAAATAAAGTTGATTTAATTCGGAATAAAAATAATAATAAAGCACAAATATAAAAGAAGAAATAAACAAATGAGGAAATTATAATGGGATTTGAAATTGAAAATGCAATAATTATCGATAATTATTTAGAAAATGCAAAAGCCACAGCAATTACAAAAAAAATTTTTACAGTTGATTGGGGGAATAAAACAGAAGAATATTCTGTATACCGTATTCCTTTAAATTTATTAACATACAGCTTTGAAAATATACGAATAGAAACTGATATGAAAAGACATGAAAGAAAAGATGGTTTTTTAGATTTTGAGCGAAAAGAAGATCGTATTAAATTTGAGGAAAAATTTGAAAAATGGTTAAACCAAAATCATGCAAAAGAATTAAGAGATGATATTCAAAGAATTGGGCAACTAGATCCGGGTATAATTACACATGGTGGTGTGATTATTGATGGTAATCGGCGTTATATGGTGTTAAAAAAAATATCCGCAAGTTATGATGTAAATAAATGGCCAAATGTTAATGCTGGTTTTATGAAAGTAATTAGATTAGAGGAAGGGACTTCAAAAAAAAAATTACTTGAACTTCAGACTCGTATACAGATGGCTAAAAAACCTTGGGAGCCATATAGACCAATTAATGTTCTATTGGGTATTCAAAGGCTTCAAAATTCAGGTTTTAATGATACTGAAATTGCAGAATTTTTTCATTTAAAGATAAATGAAATTCAAAATAAAAAATCACAGCTAAGATTCATTGAAGAATTTTTAAACCGAATTGACCATGATCAAGAGTATGAATTAGTAGATAGTAAAAGACTTAGCCCAGATCATTTTGAAGAATTAAGAAAACAATATGATTCACTCAGTCGAACAGATTTAAATCCATCAGATATGGTTAAATCTAAACAACTATTAAAAAAATTAGGATATAAACTACTTGAAATAAATATTGATCCGAAAATGATCGAATTAGGAAAAACGTTTGGCGGTAGGGATGATATCCGACATTTAAAAAAAATTATTGAAAATACAAGAAATCATGAAAGATTAGAAGAATTAACTCGCCTTGGCAGTACAACTGAAGAAAAAACAAAATTACATGATAAAATGAAGGTAGAGTTCTTTATTGCCAAAGATCGGATGGATCAAGCAGAATTGATTCTCTCAGCAAGTCAAATTATTAATAAAATTGATAGTATTGATGAAGCTTTAATGAATTATCATTTAGAATGTGATTTTAGGGAATTAAAAAATTTGATTAATAAAGCAGGAAAAAAATTAATTGAAACCAAGAAAAAAATAATTGAACGAATTGGAAAGTAAGGAGATTTATATATATGTTAAATTCGGTTAGGATATCAGATTTAAGTTCCAATTTATTATTTGAATTTCAAACAATTCCAAATTCTTCTATAAAAAATTCATTATCTGATTATTTACTTAGACCTGATCCAGAAATCTCTACAGATACTAGATGGATATTAAAAAATTATCAGCAGAATAATGAATATGTAAGAATGTTAATAAATCATTTAGAAAATAATGGATTTAATATAATTTTTGGACCCGATATTAAAAATAAAATATATAATATAATTTCATATCAGGAATTAAAAAAGATTCAAGAAAAAGGCAAATCTATAAAAGAAACTCATGAATATGAATCAATCAATATTCCTGGATTTAAAAGGATATTAAAAAATTATCAAATTATGCCTGTAAAACATCATATTGACCTTTTAAACGTATCGAATTTTAGTGTTCCGGGTAGTGGAAAAACTACCATGGTTTTAGCAGGATATTCTTTATTAAAATCCAAAGGAATTGTCAATAAATTGCTTGTTATTGGACCATATAGTTCACTAATGCCATGGGAAGATGAAATGGTAGAATGTTTTTTTGATCCTCCACAATCTATACGCATTCATGGATCTATTGATAAAAGATTAGCTATATTTTATGAATATCATAAAAAATATGAAGTCTTTTTAACGACCTATCATACTGCGGTAAATGATATAAAATATTTATCCAAATTAATCTCAAATGATAATTTTATGGTTGTTCTTGATGAATCACATTATATCAAAAATATTGATGGAAAAATGGCAAATATTTTATTAACTATTAACCAATTACCAAAATCGAAAATAATATTAACTGGAACACCTGTACCTAATAATTACACTGATATTTTTACTCAATTTTCATTCCTATATCCTTCAACTTTACTAGGAAACGCTTCATCGTTTAAAACAAAAGCAAAAAATGAATATCGGATGGAAAGATTTCTAAAAAGAGAACTATCTCCATTATTTACTAGAATTACTAAAAAACAAATGGAATTACCTGGATTTAAAGAAAAAAGGATTACTGTTCCTATGTCTTCTACTCAAACTTTATTATATCGGGCAGTAGCTGAAGCCTATGAAAAAATTATTAATGAAATGACAATTTTAAGATTTGATATCATAAATGATTATAAACGATGTAAAGCAATAAGATTAAGGCAAATAGCTTCAAATTTAGTTCTGCTTACTAAAAAATCTCGAGAATATGACATTGAATCATTTCAAGATGAAATTCTTGAGTATGAGGATTTTTCTGGAGGTCAAATTCAAAAAATTCTAAATGAAATTCCCTATCATTCTATTGAAGAAAATTCTCCTAAAATATTTGAAGTTATAAAATTAGTAAAAAAATTGAAAGAAAAAGAAGTTCGAAAAATAATAATCTGGTCTGATTTTGTTAAGAATTTAAAAACAATTGAGAATTTGTTAAAAAATGAATTTAAATCTGAAGATACAGTCATTAACAAGATTTTTGGGGAAACTAAAAAAGCTAAAGATGAAGATATTAAAACTGATAGCATTGATGAAGAAACTCGGGAAGGTATTATTCGAAAATTTAAGAGTACAGGGAAATTTGCAATATTAATTATGAATCCTATGGCATGTGCTGAATCTATATCTCTACATAAATCATGTCATCATGCAATATATTTAGATAGATCATATAATTGTGGTCAATTTATGCAATCCAAAGACAGAATTCATCGAATAGGATTAAATCCTAATATTGAAACATATTATTATTATTTACTTTCAGAATATGAAAGTGAAGGAACGAAACATAAATCAATTGACCATCAAATTGATGAAAGATTAGAAAAAAAAGAACATCGAATGCTTGATCTTCTTAATGATCCATCAAAACTCTACTTTGGAAAGGAAGACGAAGAACCTTTAGAAGAACTTGATTATGATTTTGAAGAAGATTTTGATGAATCGGCATTTGATGATTAAATAATATAAGGTGAAAAAATGTATTTATGGGAATTTAATTATGCAATTCAAAAAGTTCTTGACTACAAAGAAAAAACAAACAAAGATATTAGTTATATTGTGTTAAAAAACCTTATTGAGCAAAGCTTCGATTTTCCTAAATTTAATCCTGATATTTTTAAATACTATGGAGAAGAATTACATCTATTTAATTTTTTTATGAAATCTAAAAATGAATTTTCTGAAAATTTCTATATTGAAATAACAGATAATGGTATTCAATTTTATAACCTCCGTAATGATTCAAATCTAAAAAATTTAACAAATGGTCAAAGAGATTTTATATTAACCAAATTCAAAAATTCATCCCTTTTAGATGATCTACTAAAAATGGTTGTAGTTATTGATAAGAAGTATGTTATTGAGAGAAATTTCATAAATGACTATCAAAAATTTCTAATATCTCTTTTAAAAAATGAATTAAAAATAATTGAAGATTGTAATAATGACGATTTCTTCTTCATCTCAAGAAGATTTTATCCTCTTATAAATGAATGTTATAAAAAAATGAAGAAAAAGAAAAAAAGGAGAACAACTGAGAAAGAATTATTAGAAAAACTTGATCAACAAAGAATTATCGGTCGCGAAGGAGAAAAAATAGCATTTGCTTATGAGAAAAAAAGAGTTAAAGAACTATTTCCTGATTTTGAAGATAAAGTGAAACCGTTATATGAAGTATTTGTGAATGCTGGTTATGATATTGAATCAATCAATTCTGATGGGACAAAAAGATATATTGAAGTTAAAACATCGAATAAACTTTCACGAGAATTTTTTATTTCAAGAAATGAATTGAAAGTTGCAGAAGAAAAAAAAGAAGATTATTGGATATATTTCATAAATATCTCACAAAAAAATCCGATCCCAAAGATGATTAGAAATATATCTTATTTGAAAAAGAAATTTTTCTTTAATTTGACTCCAGAAAAATTTAAAGTGACGTGGGATTCAGAAAATGAAATAAATTTTCAAGATTATATAGAAGAAATCGCTCAAGAATAATAAGAATTGGTGATATAATATCGAAAAAACAATGCAATTTTTAAAATATAATTGGAAACCAAAATATGATGCACAATTTGATGATATTGTTTGTGATTTCTTTATACCTGCTTTAGAAAAATCACGTTTATATCGAAGATTTGTAGAATCTTTTTCTTCATCAATTTTTGAAATTGCAGCAGTAGGAATCGCTAAATTAATTACTAATGGCGGTAAAATGGAATTACTTATTGGAGCAAATTTAAGTAAAGAAGATGCTGAAGCAATAAATAATGGAACTTTACAGATTGACAACTATGTTATTAATAAAATTCCAATTAATTTTGAAGATTATAATGACCTAAAGAAATTTATTATTGAAGAGCGTTGGAAGGCTCTATATTGGTTAATTGCAAAAGGACGATTGGAAATCAAAATTGCTTTAGATGTTGACCCAACCGGGCAAATAATTTATAATCAAGATCAAATTAAAACCAATAAAAACTGGGGCTATTTTAGTGATCAGGATAACAACCAATTAGGTTTTAAAGGATTATCTGAAGAATCCAAAGAAGGTTGGGAAAATAAATCAAATTACGTCGTTATCTACGAAGGATGGGAAAAAGATAAGAAGAAATTACTTGAACTTAAAAAAATGTTCTCTATTTGTTGGGATGATCACCTCCCAAACTTTAGAGTATATTCAGTCACAACCGCTGTTAAAAAAAGGTTAATAAAATATAAATATTCTAAACCTCCAACAAAAGATCCATTTGAACATAAAAAAAAGTTAGAAAAGCTCAGAAAAGGAATTAAATTTGAAGAAACAGATATTGAACTAAAAAATTTTATAGGGTTATATTATGGAATGAATTTCTTAAGCCCTGAACAATTTATTTCATATATTAAGGGTCAAATTATAGGAAATATTTCTGGTTTAGATCATAGTTGGAACTCTATGCTTCAAACTATTACATTTAAACCTATGGAACACCAAATAATAATTGCTAATGAAATATATAACCATTTTCCACGAAGTTATTTGCTTTGTGATGAGGTTGGATTAGGAAAAACAATAGAAGCAGGACTAGCAATTAAATGGTTATATTTTGCTGGAAAGATCAAGCGTATTTTACTTATTCTTCCAAAAAATATTATTAAACAATGGCAAGAAGAATTACGGGAGAAATTCAATATGGAATTCTTATTTTATGATGGTAAAGATTTGATTTCATATTGGAATGAACATTTTATTCCCCAAACAGAGAATCCCTATAATTCATCTAATTTAATTTTAGTCTCCTCAGGACTTCTTAGAAAAAAAAATAGAGCCGAAATATTATTGCAAAGTAGTGAATGGGATTTGATTCTTTTTGACGAAGCACATCATTTACGTAGAAAAAAAAGCGGAGTTCCAGGGTTATTGTTAAAACTTGCACAAGAACTTCAATATCATTCAAGATGCTTTTTATTCCTAACTGCAACACCAATTCAATTGGATATAATAGAACTATTTGATTTATTAAAATTACTTAATTTAGGTGGAAAATGGGGAATAAGAGAAAATTTCACACATTTTCATGAAGTTATAGAAAAAAAAATACAAAATCGAACAGTAGAAGAATGGAAGTTTTTAGTTTCTTTAGCTCATGATTTTCTAAATTTTGGCCGTATAAATCAAAAAATCTATGAAAAAGAAATTAAATATTTACATTATGAAGAAAATACAAAATATCACAAAGTTTTTTTAAATATTTTTATAAAAGGGCACAATTTTGAATCATATTTATTAAAATATAAGCAAAATAATGCATTTTTGAGTGAATTATCCAATGAGTTAGAATCCTTAACTCCATTAAGATGGTATATGTTCCGAAATACTCGTCCTCAATTACAATCTTATGAAATTAATATTGCAGAAAGAAAACCAAAAGACATTTCAATAAAAATGAATGAAGAAGAAAGAAACCTATATAAGAAAGTTGAAAAATATATTATTGAAATTTATAATAAATCTGAAAAAGCACAAAAAACCATAATTGGATTCACTCTTGCAGTGTACAGGAGACGATTAACAAGTTCATTTGCCGCGATAAAAAATACTCTTAAAAAAAGAATAATCAAACTTGAAAAATATGAAAGAATGGAAATTGATGAAGAAGATGATATATTCAATTATTTTGATGATGAAGAAATTGATGAAGATTTAATAACTAGGTTAGATTCTGAAATAAGAAAAAATCAATCGAAAAAGAAAAATGTAGAATCACATTACACTTCAATTTTTGGTGGAGAATATGATGGTAATAATAACACAGAAACAAAATCCAAATTTAATATTGTTATAGCTAAAAATTCTTTTAAAGAAGAAATAGAAATTCTTCAAAGGTTTATTGGTGATATCGAAAAATTTTTAGAAACAGGATATGATTCAAAATTTCATGAGCTCCTAGAAATTCTTAAACATGCTAACAAAGAAGATGCAAAAAGAGTATTAATTTTTACACAATATACTGATACTCTAAATTATTTAAAAGAAAAATTAAAATTATTCCCAGATTATGAAGAATTAGGATGCTACTCGGGAAAGGGAGGAGAAAAATTATTTAATAATCCAAGAAGATGGGTATCTTGTACGAAAGAAGAGATGAAAAAATGGTTTTTTGAAGAAAGCCAATTTAAAATTATGCTTTGCACTGATGCTGCTGCAGAAGGTTTAAACTTTCAAATTTGCAACTATTTAATAAATTATGATCTTCCATGGAATCCGATGAAAATAGAACAGAGAATTGGTCGTATTGATCGAGTAAAACAACAAAATAAACTCTTATTTATTTATAATCTCCTTTATACTGATACAATTGAAGGAAGAATATATTCAAAATTATGGGAAAGAATAAGAACATTTACAAATATTGTTGGACCTCTTCAACCTATATTGAACGTATATCAAAAAGCCGAAGAATTTGCAATTTCTGAAGGAGATGATAAATTAGACGAAGAAGAAATTGAATTAATGTTGTATAACATAAAAAATGAAATAAAACAAGCAAATAGTAAGCAAGATTTCTTTTTAAAATTATTACATCAAAGAACTAATCCAGATATTGAAGAAATGATAAATAAGAAACCTTTTATTACAAAAGAATATATTTTTAAATGGATAAAGCAATACTTTATATCTAATCTTTATCAAAAATTTATAAGCCCGAATTCTACAATACAATACAACATAACAAAGGATTATATTAAGTTATATTTGCAAAATAAGAACTTTTCCCCTTATTTCACAAACCCAAATGATAAAATCATATTAAAAAAGTTTCGGAAACATCAATCTCGAGATTTACATAAAATAGAATTAGAATTATTCTTGACATCCAACCTAAAAATTTATGATGAAGAAGAATCAAGTTATTTTCTTTCAAATGATACAATATTTTACAACAATTTAATAAATTCGATGTTTCAAAATGATAAAAATGAAATACATGCAATATTTTCCGAAAATTTTAAAACTTCAGATGAAATAAGTAAAGTTAATTTATTAGTTAAATTGGAATTATCCTTATATCCTATGGAATATCACTCCGAAATCGTTGAAATTACAATTGATCTTTCTTCTGAAAAGGTATTAAATTTTATTATAATTGAAGATATTAAAAATTTTTATGGTAATCTTTCTAAAAATTTAAAAAAAACTTTCGATGAAGATGAATTGGTTGAAAAATTAAAAAATATTGAACCTAAAATTAAAAAGTTAAATTCTATAATTGAAAGTTTCCTTAACAATTTTGATAATAATGCTCTTAAAAAAATTAAAGATGCAATGCAAAACACTAAAGAACAAGGAAGATGGGATGAATACAAACATGATTTTACTAGTCAATATCATACTCATCGCATAAATTTCTTAAAAGATTTTAAGAAATGGTTAATTTTAGAGTATTTAAATCAATATGACCAAGAAAATTTAGAATTCTTGCCAAAAAAGCTTAAATTTCAAAAATTGATTAAGAATTTTGTCGAAAATACCGATTTTGAGGATATAAATGACCTTTTAAAAATATTTGATGTTAAATCTGACGTTCATTCTTTAGAAAAAGACAGTATCATTGTTAAGGAAATATTAAAAATGTATAAAAATAAGAAGAAATTTCTATTGTTAAAAGCTGATCAAGGTAGAATAAGAAAATCCCTCATACAATTATATAAATCTTGGAAAAAAGAAGAAGAAATCTTTAAAATAAGACAAAATGAATATAAAAAATTCAACGAAGACTCAGAACTAAATTATAAGATAATTGGGTTAATTCTATTTAACTAAAGTGAAAAAAATGACAGAAAACGAACATCCGAAATTATTAATTGAAGAATGGTTTCCGTATAAAGAAATTGGAATTGAATGTCAACGAGAACGCGGGATGAGTAGTGCTTTACCACCTATTAATTTCCTACATGTATGGTGGGCAAGAAGACCTTTAACTGCTTGTAAAAGTGCAATAATTGCTTCATTATTACCAATACAATTTGATAGAAAAATTTTTAGAAATAAATTTCTAAAAATATCCAAGGATTTAGAAGAAAATTATAATTTGATACAAAAAGAGAAATTGAAAAAAAAAGGTAAAAAAATAGGATATTCAGGAGAAAGAACTTTTAAATTAAATCTTTCAGATGCAGAAGAAGAGAATTTTAAAACAGAAATTCAAAAATTTTGGAATAAAGAAAAAATTAGACTTTTAGATCCAATGGCTGGAGGAGGTAGTATTCCTTTTGAATCTATAAGGCTAAATTTAGATACAATTGCATCTGATTTAAATCCAATTGCTTCAATTATTAATTACGCAACTTATTATTATCCAGCAAAATATGGTAAAAACCTAGTTGGTAAAATTACAAAATATTCACAAATGATTAGAGAAACACTTTTTGAGCAAGTAGCTAATTTTGTTCCACAAAATGATGGTGAAATTAATGATGCTTTTATTTGGGCACGCACTATTAAATGCCCAAACCCTGAATGTGAATTAGAAGTTCCTCTAAGCCCAAATTGGGAGCTTTCTCGAAAGGAGAAAATTTTTGCAGTTTTACATTCTCCAAGTGATCTAAATCAAAAAATATGTCAGTTTGAAATTGTTGAAAATCCTAGTGAAGATGAATTAGTAAAAATCAAAGGAACTATAAATAGGGGAGTAGGAGTATGTCCCCGATGCAATTCAACACTACCTGGAGATTATATCAAAAATGAAGCTCAAGCTGAACGAATGGGACATCAATTATTCGCAATCGTTTATAAAGTCTTCATTGATCCGAAACAAAAAAAAATAGAAAGAAGATTTCGGATTCCAAGTAAAGTAGATTTAGATGCAATTCAAAAAGTTGATAAATTAATAAAAAAGAAAATTATTGAATGGAAAGAAAAAGGAATTTTACCCGATGAAAATTTTCCTTATGGTTGTGATAATCGCCCTATTTATTACGGAACGGATAAATGGTACAAATTCTTTAATAATCGACAGTTATTAGCGAATATGACTATCCTTGAAGGAATTATCAAATTAAAAAAAGAATTAATTAAAAGAAATAAACTTCCACTTGAGGAAATCCGAGCTATTATTACTTATTTACAATTTGCTTTGGATAAAGTTATAGATTATAATTGTATTTCATCAATCTGGCAAGGTTCTTATCAAAGAATTATACATCTTTTTAACCGACATGATTTTTCATTTAATTGGTCATATGCAGAAATGGATATTATAAGGAAGGGATTTGATTGGGCAATTTCTAATGTTCTCAAATCATATAATGGTTTGGTTAATTTATTAGGTGATTCCAAATCAGAAATAACAATAAAATCTAGTCCCGCACAAAATCTCAATTATATTGAAAATTCATTTATCGATGTAATAATTGTTGATCCTCCATATTATAATAATGTTATGTATGCAGAACTTTCTGATTTTTTCTATGTTTGGATGAAGAAAAGTTTAGGTGATCTCTATCCTGATTTATTTACTTCAACCCTTACAGATAAAGACAATGAAGCAGTAGCAAATTCATCAAAATTTGAAGGAATGGGGCAATCAAAAAAAATTTTAGCTAAACAAGATTATGAAGCAAAAATGCGAGATTCTTTTATTGAAATGCATCGAGTGTTGCAAAAACATGGTGTATTAACAATTATGTTTACACATAAAGCAACTGACGCATGGGATACATTAGCAATGTCTTTAATGGAAGCAGGTTTTGAAATAACTGCCTCTTGGCCGGTTCATACAGAATCAAGAATTAGTTTGAACATTGCAAAAAAAAATGCAGTAAAATCAACAATATTTTTAGTATGTCGAAAAAGATTAAAAAAAAACCAAGATGTTTGGTGGGAAGACGATGTATTACCAGAAATTAAGAAAATTGTGAAGGAAAAAGCAAGAAAATTTGAAAAAGAAGGAATTTCAGGAGTTGATTTGTTTATTTCGTCCTTTGGTCCTGCATTAAATGAGTTCAGTAAATACTACCCTGTAAAAGATATTGAAGGGAATGAAATACGTGCAGAAAAAGCTTTACAAGTCGCGCGTGAAATTGTTACCGAAATCGTTTTAAAACGCATTTTAAAAGGATCAATTAATATTGATCTAATATCAAAATATTATATCGTTGCTTGGGAAATTTATCGTGCTCGAATTATTCCCTTTGATGAAGCTAGAAACTTAGCAATTTCAATCGGTATTAATATAGATGATCTAAAATCAAAAAAACTTCTAAAGAGAAAATCGGGTGATGTTGAAATTCTTTCACCATCAGAGCGAGAAAAAATTGGTGCAATTAATATCGAAAATCCAGATGATAAAGGAATTCTTATCAATGCAGTGCAAATTGCAATGTTGGCTTATCAAGATGGTGGTCAAAAAGAGTTTGAACGTGTTGTAGCTAAAATGCGAAGAGATACAGACAAATCATTCAGACAATACATGGAAGCATTATATAATATCCTGCCCGAAGTGAAAGATTTAGAAGAAAAGAAAACACTTGCTCAGATTTTAGTCAGTACCGAAGAAAAAATTATCCCGAAAGGTGGAAAATTGGATGATTATATGTAATCAATAAAGAATATAAAATGGAATAAAAAAAAAAGGTTAAATAAAAAAATGGAGGAAAAAACATGAGTTTATTGCCTCGAGTGTGGGAAAAAAATGAACCATATCCTGAAGTTCTCTCAGGAATATTAAGTGAAGATGTTTTCGCTGCATCTTTGGCAAAGGTTCGAATGAAAGTGGCAGAATCAATTTATCAAGATCCTGTTGAATTCTTTGATAAAACCTATATCACCGATGCATTAAGAAAACTTATCAAAGAAATTACTCAAAAATTAAATGGAACTCACCCAGAATATAATTCTGTATATAAGTTGGAAACTAGTTTCGGTGGAGGAAAGACACATTGCCTAATTGCATTATATCATGCAATATCTCATCCACCGTTTGAATCAAAAACATACAAACAAATTATTAATAAAATTGCAATTCCTCCCAATGCAAAGATTGTTTGTTTAGATGGAGATGAATATAACACTTTACAAGGGAATAAACGTGGTGACGGTGTAGTTATTAAAACATTATGGGGTGATCTTGCATATCAAATAGGTGGAAAAGAATGCTATGAAAAAATAAGAATAAATGATGAGAAATTAACCTCTCCAGGTTCAAATACATTATTAGATATTATGGAAGATAAACCTGTTTTAATATTAATTGATGAACCTGCTTTATATTTTTCAAGAGCAGAAGCTGTTTCTGTAGGAGGAACAACACTGGCTAAACAGACAAATACGTTTCTTTATGATCTTCTTTCAGCAGTATCAAAAAAAGCTAATGCAGTCGTTGTTCTTACGCTGGCTTCAAGTAAGGATGCATTTTCTGAATATACTGCACATGTAAATGATGCAATTCGAGAAGCAGAATCGATAGTTGCCAGAAAAGCTGATATTGTATATCCAACAAAAGAAGATGAAATGTATGGAGTTGTTCGCAGGCGATTATTTAAGAAATGGGATGAAAAGATTGGTGCACAAGTTTCAGATGCTTATTATCAAATGTATGGGAAAATTGATGAATTAAATCCAAAATATAAGCATAATGATTATTTAAAAAAGATGACATCATCGTATCCATTCCATCCAGAATTACTTGAGGTATTAGATAATCGTGTTTCAAGTATTAGTAGTTTTCAAAAAACTCGTGGTGCTTTACGTTTACTTGCTAAAGTTGTAGCAGATATTTGGAAAAAGAAAGAAAACGATGTTCATGTAATTATGCCTTCTTACGTTGCATTAGATAATTATGAAATTAGAAATGAACTTACTGGAAAAATTGGAAAAAATAATTATGTGTCAGCGATTCAAGCAGATATTGCAAATAGAAATAATGATGCTAAAGCTCAGGTATTAAATGAAATATATATGAAAAAGAAACTTCCTCCATTAGTATCAAGAATATCTAACTCCGTTTATTTATATTCGCTCATAACTGGCGGAAAAGAAAAATTAGGTATTGATATAAATACATTACTTGGAGGCGTTATTACTCCAGGAATAAAATATGGTGTATATTCTAAAATTTTAGAAATTATGGAAAATTCCTTTTGGTTCTTCCATAATTCAGGTGGGAGATTATTCTTTTTTACAGAACCAACAATAAATAAAATAATTCAAGATTTTATGTCAAGAATAGGTTCTGCAAAAATACGAGAAAGACTTCATGCCGCAATTCAATCAATCTTCATAAAAGGTGGCCATTTTAAACTTATAGCACAACCATCAGGACCAAGCGATGTTCCTGATAATGATAACTTGAAATTAATTGTTTTAGATTATAAAACAACAAATATTGACTCAAAAGAAGATAAAATCCCCAATATTGTCAATCAGATCTGGAATTATGGAAAAGATGGAAAACCGCGTGTCTATAAAAATACAACCTATTTTATTGTTGCAGATAAAGGAAAAATATCTAGAATGAGAGATGTAACAAAAGAATATGAAGCATATCAATTAATGGATAAAAGTAAAGATACACTTGTTAACTTATCTAAAGAGCAGCGTAATAAACTTGAAGGAAAGAAAAAAAGCGTAGAACAAGATTTAGTTATCGCGATTACAAACGTATATCGTTATTTGTTTTATCCGCGAAAAACACTCGAAGTTGCAGAATTTGATCCAAGTGTTATAGGGGAAGTAAAAAAATCGAAACAAGATATAATAAAGGATTTATTAAAATCTGAAGGAAAAATTAAAGACACGATAAAAGCTGCTTATACTAAAAGTAGAGCTTGGCCAAGTCACCAAAAAGAAGTTAGTACTGAAGAATTAAAGAATTGGTTTTATCAAAAATTCAATTTACCTATCCCAGCTAAGCTAAATACGATAAAAGAAATGATTAAAGATGGAGTAAAAAATAAAATCTGGGTTTATTTATCTGGTAAAAAAGTTTATTTGCCCGCTGATAGATTACCAACTGTTAAAATAAATAAGGAAGATAAAGTAATTTTATTTAAAGAGGCAATAAGAAGGAATTTGTGCAATTCAGAAGGAAATAGATGTTCTAAATGTGATAAATGGCCTTGTGAATGTAAACCAGTAACTGGAGGCCCCGGTGGAGTTGTCGGAGGTCCTACACGACCTACACGACCAGGAAGGCGTCCTCCTAAAAAACCAAAAATTAAACCATATGAATTTGAATCAGATAAAGGTTTACCTGAAATAATTATCCATCAATTTGAAGAAGATTTTGAAGAGAAAAAACCAGATATTATTGAAGAGTTTATATTAATGTGTGATAATACTACTGCTGCAAAATCAATAATAACTATGTATGATCACTTTCCAGATAATGAAGAAGTAAATATTGATCTTGAATTATTTGCTACAGCTGAAACTCCTAAAACACTTAAGAAAATAAAATTTGAATTTTCAGGGGCAACCGAAGAGTATCGTGAATTATATAATGGAATTCATTCATTTTTAGAAAAAGAAAAAATTAGACCTGAAGTCTCAGTAAATATCAGTTTTTCTGAAAAACCAAAGACCATACTTGATAATTTCTTTATGAAATTGAAGAATTATAATACTCTAGAATATAAAATCCAAATTAATGGTTTAATAAAACCGAAATGATCTTTTTTTTTCCAAATTTTATTATCCCATCAAAATTCTAAATGCTTTTACTCCCTTTCGTGAATAATTTCGAGTAAAAACCTTTGAATACCAATAATAAGCTTCTTCATAACTCATTGATCTAATATTAAGTAAAATTTGATCAACTTTTTCCATTTTCCGAACCCGAGCAGTTGATTTAAAAGTTAGTGATAATTTTACTCCATCCTCTTCAGGAATCTCAATTTCATCAATTTTTTTTGAAATTTTAATTCTTTCTCCAAGTAATGTTGTTTGTTGAGTTTTTTTTGCATTCTTCTGAATTTTTTTAACAATTTCTTTAATATAAGGTTCACTTAATGTTAATCTCCATCCTTTAATTGATGAAATATATCTTCTATTTATTCTTTTACACTCCTCAGATGGTTTAATTAAATGATTTTGTAGGTTAGCATTTGAAGTTGAAGAAGAATTTTCATTTTTCTTTTTTCTATATCTTTTTTTTAAGAATTTTTCTTCACTAATAATTTCCTGGATATATATTTGATACTCAGATCCATTAGATTTAGTCTGCAAGTAAAATTTATTCATAAAATCTAATTTTACTTTTATTTTATTACTTTATATTTCTAATTATTAAGAAATTTCATTTAGTTATTTTTATCAGAAAAAAAAAGACCTTTTTAAAAATTTATTTGAACTTCATAGATGTGATTATGTTTGAATAATTTCATTTTGGAATTTAAGAAAAATTCTCAAAATCAAAATTCAATTGCGATTTTGGGCCCTAAAAGATTATATTCGCTGATAAAAGAAAATAAATTAGAAAAAGGAAAAATTTCTATTCAAAATATGAATCAGAAATTTATAACTGAATGCAAGAATAAAAATGAAGAAATTATTAAGATAGTAAGTTGTCAAGGGTGGCGTTACTATATTCTTGAACCTTATCTTAAAACTATCATTACAAAAAAAACCATTCAAAATTCATTTTTACATAAGAGGGCATGCATTCAAAAAGAATCAGATGATTATAATTTTTCATGTAAAAATTTGAGGGAACTTACCATCATTGAAGAATTAGGAATAAAATTAATTGTAATTATCAGATTAATAAAAAATGTTAATGAGATGAACCAAGTTGATAAAATTATTTCCTATATGAAAAATATGAGCATTGAAGAAATATATTACTGGTATGCAAAGATTTTCTATGAAGAGAATCAAAATAACGGGCTAAAAGCTTTAAAAATATTAATATTAAATTTATAATGATTGAAATTTAAAAGAAATAAATGAATTTATTTAAGGATAAACCAGTTTCCAATAATTCTGTGTGAAATATTAATACAATAAATAAATTCTTAAGTTTAAACATCAAAATTCTATATGGAAAAAATGATCAATAAATGTTCAGTAATTTCCTTTATTGATTCATCTCAAGGGATTTCTTTTGAAGAACTTATAAAAAAGATGAATATCTTTAAAGATCAAGAAATCCGTTATTTAAACGTAATTCTAAAAGATTTAACAAAAAAAGGGATTCTTTTCAATTCCGATAATTCCTGGTATATAGTAAAACAAAATCAAACCATAAAAAAGAATCAAATTTCTTTTCCTAATCATTGTTATAAGCAAGGAGTTTCTCTTAGATTAAAACAATCTAAAACTCAATTTATAGGTCAAATTAATAATGAAACTATAATCAAATCCCAAACTATCGCCCAAAAGGAGGAAATGAGAGGAAAGAAAAGGAAGTCATTATATCAAGGAACGTGGAAATCTGGAACATTATTAAGGTTAGACATAGATTTATGGCCCAACCAGAAAAATGCAATTAATTTATGGAAGAATAAGAATTTATATGGAATTATTGAGATGGCTACAGCTACAGGAAAAACCATAGTTGGATTAAAAGCTATTGAAATTTTATGTAATGATTTCACTAATTTATATAGTTCTAAAACTACTCGAATTCTAATTTTATGCAATTCTTTAGCAATTTTAGATCAATGGCACAAAGAAATCATTACAAAATTTCATATATCGGGAGAATTAACTGGACACAATAAGATAAATTTGAAAATTAAATTTAAAAATATTTCAATTGAGTTTTATACTTTACAGAAAATAGGTATAGAACCTAAAAATATGTCAATTAAAGAATTACAAACAAAATATAGTAGTAATTTGATAATTGTAGATGAAGTTCATCATATTTTAGCGCCTACTTTTCGTAATGCTCTAAAAATACAAACTAAAGCCTTCTTAGGTCTTTCTGCTACAATTGAGGGAAATTTTATTCTAAATTCATTAGATAGCAAATTGGGCAAGAGTATTTACACATATACAATATCAGAGGCTGTTAGAGATGGTATCATCCCACATTTCGACTTTTTTATCCATGAAACAAAATTGACTCCCTATGAAATGAGAATTTATAAAGAAAAGACTATGGAAATTATCGCAACTTTAAGACAAGTTAAAAAACATTTTAATATAATAACTTGGCTTCATAAAAAAGATCCGAATTCACCATCTAAAATAAATAAATTAAGTGATTACCTGAAATTGATGAATGTTGTAAAACATTTTAATATTTCATCAGAGAAACTTCCTAAAACATGGTTTAAATTGAGAATTCAGCTATTGGTTAGAAGAGATATCCTACATAAATCTGAAAATAAACAGAAAGAAGCTATTAATCTCGCTTCGGACCTAGGAAAATTCAAAAAATGTATAATTTTTCATAATTTTATAGATTCATGTATTTATATTGATTATGAATTGAAAAGAAGAG
>JAUWPK010000022.1 GCA_030611625.1 Promethearchaeum sp.
ATCTTCTTTAGTGGTTACGTCCTTAGCAATTAGCTTATCAATTTCTTCATAAGATTTAATACTATTTATAAAATCTTTTTGTAAAATATAATTATCTTCATTTGGATTTTTTAGAATTGAACAATTTTTCAGAACTAAGACCGCTCTATGAATTTTTGCCCTTGTAGTACTTAATATTTTAGCCAGATCCAGCTCCCCAAAAACAACATCATCAAGATTTTGCTGTTTTATTGAGTCATGATAAGTATATAGTATTTTATGCATTAAATCCAAATTATCGATTGATTTTTTCTTAGTTATGTGTTCAACAATTAAATTTTTTGAATGTCGTATCATTTCTCTAGCAATTATCTTTGGATCATCCATTGGACCCTTCCATTCAGGACCAAATGAAGCAGTTTCAATATCTCTCCAACAAAAAACGCACTGGTGATTACAAAATGGCAAAGTAGGCGTATTTTGAATGCATGTCTCCGATTCAATTCCAAAATATCCCTTATAACAGTTCCGATTTGAACGTCCTGTCAACAATTTTTGTTCCTGCCAATGGCATGGTTTAACTGCAGAATGTTTTAATGGTCCAACTATCCTATAATTCGATTTCGAATAGGATTTCACTAATTTTTGTTTATCAAATCCACTTTGTTGAGATTTCTTTTCCATAAATATACAGAAAAATATAATGAACAGTGAAATAATTATTTTATCATGAAAATCGAAAGAATTCCCACTCCTTTAGGTGCGAGTTGTTCAATGTTTATAAAAATTAGTTTAAATCAAGATCAATCAAGATCCAAATCCTTACTCTCATCAGGATAAACTATTAACAAGAAATGTTTAATATCTACGGCTTTTTCTTTGATGAATGATTTAACTTCGGTCCGAGTAATAAATTCATTGCATTTTGATTTTAGATGCTCTTCCTCTTCATTAGATAATAAATCCTTACCGAATTCATCCCAAGCATCCGTGTATAAATAACTATAGATTTGCTCCTTAATCTCATCTCGGATTTTAATTCCAGATTGTAGAATTTCAATCCAATAAATATCTTCAAAAGAAATATTTTTGTAATCATATGATGAAAGATCGATTTCGGGGAACATTTACTTAATAAATAACAAAAAAGAAGAAAATAAAAACGTTAGGATAAAATTAATATTTCTCTGAAAACACAGAATTCAAAATCATAATTCCTCCTCCTATGGCTAACATTAATCCAGACAAATTGAAAAATGAAGCCATAATTCCCAACACCAATTTTAAAATCCCGACCCACAAAGGAATGTCTTTTATTTGCTTTTTATAAGCAAAAAACAAGCTTACTATTAAATCAAATAAAAGTGCGGCAATTGCGATGAAGAAATATGTTTTAGTACCTGGATCCATTACATTTATTAAGAAAATAAAAGGACCAATGATAATAAATCCAAAAATTGATGCAAATTTATTTAAAATTGAAAGCAAGACTTCCCCAAAGGATTTCTTATATTTATTTGGAAAGAAAATTGCTCGATCAGTTAAAGCAATAATTATAATGAAGAAAGCTTTAAAACAAAGAAAAATTCCTGCCCCGTATGCAAAAACCGATCCCAGAATTCCCACAAGCAAATATTCTAATCCATAATTTGTTAAATCATGCCGTTCAATCTTTATCCGAACATAAAAATAATCATAAATGAATACCATTAAACTAACAACAAAGGGTACTAGGGATTCTAATAAATCTGTAGAAAAATCAGGTGTTCCTGCACGTGGGATCATTGTCATAAGAATTACGACCCCAATTACTAATGCCCAAATAAGTTCGATTATAGCGGTTGTCATATTCATTTGATGAAAATAGGAATATTTTCCATTAGAACGGCGAAAACCTCCTTGTAAACTTGATGATTTTGGAACACCACCTCTGTAAATATTTTGATAATGAACATCTTGCGATTTCTTTTCTTCTTCTTCATATTGAGGTGGAGTTGAATCTTTTTCTTCTGAGGGAGTTTTTTTAATTTTCTTTTTAACTTCATCATATTGTGTTTCAACGGATTTTTTTACAATTTTGCCACCTTTTTTAAGACTACGTCCAAAACTTTTCCCTATTTCTTTCCAGTTTTTCTTGGTTGAATCTGTTTTTCCATCTATTTTTACTGTTTTAGTTTTTATCAATTTTCCGCAAGTTTCACAATAAATTTTTTTGCCTTGCATAAGAAGATCAATTTGTTCTTGACTAATTGGGTTGCCACAATCTGTACAGAACAGTTTTTTTGTGTTTACATTCATTTTTTATTACTCCAAACCAAAATATTTAATTCTATCTTTAAAATAAATTCGGATATATAAAAATCTCATTATTGAGAATATTACCTTCTAAAATAAGGTAAGAGGGTTTTTTTGGAATACAACCCAACTTCATATATGAAGTCACTTCGTATATCTCCTGTCGATATGTATTTTGTGAATAGACGTTTTCCAATCGAATTTATATTGTTTTATCCATACCGGATCCAAGCAAAACCACTCAAAAAAGCTTTGAAAAAAGTAGCTTCACTTTTTTGGCCAGCTTTTGGAACATATACAAATGGTGAGATCCAAGCTTTAACTGATCTAGAAGACGATTGGTGGAAAGAAGAAACAATCGATACAATTTTTGATCCAACCAAAAAAAATGACAACATACATAATGAATTTGGGACAGAATATCTAAAATCGCTCCAATATTCAAAAAATTTTAAACCCCCTCTTCGGTTATGTCATTTCAAGCTAATTCATTTTCAAAACGGCACTATGCTTATTCCCACAATGAATCATCTTGTAGGAGATGGGTATAGTTATTTCTATCTTCTTTCTGTCCTAGCAACTCTATATCGAAAACGAAACCTGCCTTTTGCATCTCTATTTATTGGAAAAATTTTCAAACCGCGCCTTATACGGATAATAAATAAGAAAATCCAGGTTCCTAAAGATATTTTGGAAGGTTATCTTCCTGATGAAACATTGACTGTTGAATTTATAGAATTCAAAAAAACCGAAATCCGACAGAAAGTACTACAAGCCTCAGAACAATCGGGGTTACCGATTTCTACCAATGATATTTTATGTGCAATAGAGGTATTGTCTATCCTTGATTCACAATCAAACGAAAATCCGTCCAATATTCACTTGGTTATTCCGATTGATGTGAGACGCGGGGTTCCGGAATATGGAAAAAAATTTTTCGGTAATGGGATCATGATACTGAAAATTCTATTTCAATCTTCCGAAATCGCTAATTCCACCATTGAATCAATTGCAATACATATTCGGAAATCTATTCCAAATGTTAATACCGAATCTTTTGAATTATTTAATGAAAAAGTGATCCAATGGATTGATACGGGTAATTATGATAAACTTCTTCCTTATAACCCAGAGAAAGACTGCTTAGTGACAAATTTATCTCGGATTCCTTTCAAAACCCTGAATTTTGGCAATGGTATACCCACTTTGGTTGCTCCAACTACGATCGGAAAAGGTTCGACTTTAGTAACCTCCAACAAGGACAATTACATATTACGACGGGTGAGATAATTACTATCAACGCTGTTATGGATGAATTTTTTATTTTTTCCTATCTTTTCTGTTAAGTTCTGCATTGAAAAATATTGAGTAATAGAAAATTTGGTTTAAAAAATAAATTTAAAAAAAATTTGATTAAAAAATGGATTCAGGTTAATCAACTGATGTTAAATTAAGTTAGTTTTCGTTTCTTAAAGATAAGAATGCTAATCCCTAATAACATACATCCAAACAGTACCGAAGGTGACCAACCAATAAAGGTTTCAGAATCAGGATAGCTGTCGGGATCCAAAGGATCGGTACCTGCTTCAATTTCCTCGTCATCATCATAAGAATCCCCATCAGTATCACGATCATTAGGATCTGTGTTATATGTATTTACTTCCTCTCCATCAGATAAACTATCTCCATCGCTGTCTTCATCATTAGGATCTGTATTATAAGTGTTTACTTCTTCCCCGTCGGATAAGCCATCATTATCGCTATCTGAATTTGAGGGATCTGTTTGACCATTATATTCTTCTAGATTTGTTAATCCATCTCCATCCAAGTCTCCACTTCCATCAAGATCATAATTTGGATCTAAATCATATGAAATTTCCCAACCATCAGGCATTCCATCATTATCTGAATCTGCGAGATTAGGATCTGTGCTATAGGTGTTTACTTCTTCTCCATCTAAAAGCCCATCATCATCACTATCTACATTATGAGGATCTGTGCTATAAGTGTTAACTTCTTCTCCATCCAAAAGCCCATCATCATCCGAATCTGAATCGTTAGGATCTGTTAGATATGTGTAAACTTCTTCTCCATCAGAAAGTCCATCATCATCCGTATCGGCTAATAGAGGATCCGTTCCTATATCCAATTCAACCCCATCGGAAATAGTATCACCATCCGTATCCCATAACAGAGGATTTGTCCCCAGAAATACCTCAAATCCATCCAGTAAACCATCCCCGTCTGTATCATTTTTGTAGGGAGTAGTTCCTAGACTAACTTCTTCCCCATCGAGCAATCCGTCGGAATCTGTGTCATTATTTCTCGGATGTGTTCCTAAAGAAAATTCTTCTCCGTCAGACAACCCATCATTATCAGGATCGTAAGAATCCCAGAGTGGTCCTGGAGAAGTAAAATTGTTATTGGGAAATGTGTCGTTAGACCATCCGACTCCACCATTTTCATAAAAAAAAGAATCGGTTATTCCCCATATATAATTCTCTTCAACAATATTATTTTCTGAACCTGTATAATAAACAACCGCATTCTCACTGTTAGAAATCAGATTCAAAATAATATCATTATCCGTACTGTTATAGATGTCACTCCCTGTATCATAATATGAGAGATAAATCGCACCTACATCCCAATTACCATCAATGAGGGAAATATTGTTTCCTGCTATTAAATTGCCTTTCGATGCAACTAAAGAAACACCATCATCACCACTGTCAGTGAAATTATTACCGGTGATAATATTATCATACGCATAATGAAGATAGAGCGCACCATCAGAGCAACTATCAACATCATTTTCAATTATTCTATTACAAGATGAATTATCGGTAAGATATATTCCTTCATAACGAACACCTGAAATAAAATTACCAGTGGCGATGTTGTGATGAGAAGAGGAGATGAGTATCCCATCCCCGCCACTAGAAATAGTATTTCCAGAAATAGTGTTATAATTACTTTCAGAACGGAAACCAATGTTGGGATCACCGTAGTCCCATCCATTACCTGCGACATTATTGTCAGTAATTGTATTGTAATTAGATCCTTGTGAAAAAGAAAGCCCGTCTTGATCATTACTAACAATATTATTATTATTTATAGTATTGTAACTGCAATTTTGGAAAAAAACACCAAGATAATTATTATGAGCGCCGTTATATCTGAATTGCAGATGATGGGAATTATAAATAATGTATCCAAAATAATCGTTGTACATCACTGAATTATACTCCAACACTGAATAATTGGAATGAAATATATTAATAGCACTCCCTCCGTTATATGTTATACTATTACTAGTTATATGAAGATTTGGGGAACTTATAACGTAGATACCATCGTTATTACTAGTAATTGTGCAATTGTCTATTTCTACATTTCTACAGTTATATATAAATATTGCTGAACTTGCTGCATTGGTGAGAGTACAGTTTCTAAATGTTACATAATAATCGGAATTATATAAAAGAATACAATGTTGAGCACCACCAGCGTCAATTTCAAAATCTTGGATGATGAAGGGATCCCCAGCAGTTCCGCTCCCAGTTTTATCTGGAAATTCTTCCAAGTACCATTCACTATATAATTCAATAACATCATGCGTTTCCGAAGATCTAATCTCGATATGTGGAGATGTTGAAGAATCTAACAAATCATAAAAAAAATTTACGGACATAAGAATCTGTGTAAGAATAAGAACTCCTATGATTCCCCCTATCGACCATCTCGACTTTTTATTGTAAAATGTAATATTTTTGTTCATATTGAATTTCTCCATTATTTTATTACTCCCAATTTTAGAATGGGAATCAAATAAAAAACATGTTTGCTTCATGATATACCTTATTGTATTGATTTTTTAAGATAAAAGGTAATTCATGAAACTTAATATATCATTAGATTGTTAGAGTGTAAAAGTGTTTAGTTTCATTAAAATAAGCACCCAAAAATCGTGATTTCTTATCATTAAAAGTTATAAATAGAAAAAAGGCGAAATATTACATAATGGAGAAGAAAAACATTTTTTCATGGGTCATTTTATTTGGTTTATCCATTGCTTCACCAGTAATTGTAATGTTTATCACTGATCAAAACTCTTTGTTTCAGAAGATCTCGCTTGTGATTTCGATGATTTTTATCACCAGTACGATTTTATTGTTACTTTTACCTGATATTAATAGGGGTTTTCTTGAATTTATAAAACCGAAATCGACATATTATCTCTTCGTGTTAATAATCTTACTGATTCCACTTATCAATTGGTTTTTTATTCCTGATTTTTCTTCCAAGCTAAAGGAGATTTTAGGTTCTTACATCCTTTGGTATATCATTCCTGCATTGATCATGTTGGTGCCCACTTTCCATACCAAATTAAAACATTGGGGTCCACTATTTCATATAGCAGGAGTAATAATTCTTGCAATTGGATTTGATAATAGATCCACAGATCCGACAGTTAGTGGATTTATCGATTTAAGCTACGCATTCAATGCTTTGTGGGTATCAGGATTATGTCTAGCTATTATCTCAATTCAATATGATGATTATTCAGAATTTTTTAATTGGAACATCGATTTGAAAAAAATATGGTTTCCACTTGGTATTTTGTTATCATTCGCGATAATTGTCCTTCCAGTCGGGCTTCTAAGTGGGTTTATTGTATGGAATCCGAATTGGGAGGGGGTAGGCGTATTTTTCATCACTTTCCTTGGAATTTGGTTTACAATAGCTTTACCTGAAGAAGTGATTGCTCGCGGTATCATTCAGCACCAAATGTTAAAAGCAGCGAAGGAAAATATTTCAAAATATAGAAAAGGTTATACGATTATAATTATTCTTCTTGCTTCCTTTATTTTTGGAATATCCCACTGGAATAACACTTCCGCAGAATTTGTATGGATCTACATTGGGTTAGCCACTGTAGCAGGTATTGGATTTGGAGTGTGTTGGAAAAAGCATGGACTATTCTCTTCCATGTTGATGCATACGTTAATTGATTTTATATGGGTAATGTGCTTTAGCGCTTGAAAAATCTTATTTTGTGACAATTTTTCATCGTTTTATTATTTCTTCGATTATAATCTAATTACATTACCAAATGGAGGAACTTTAAAAAGTTCGTTATAACGTGTTAGAAGCTCAGTATTTACATTCATAATATTGTCTACTTTGCTAATTAAGTTCATTTTAATCAAGTTTTTAATATGATACTGTATTGCACCATGATATACACCTAATCGTCTTGCAATCTCTGATAAACCCACTTTTTCCTTGATTAAAATCATTAAGATATTGGTTACGAGCGGATTTAAGAACAATACAACGAAATCGTCGAATATTTCGGGAACATTTTCTAAAAAGTAATTCTGAGTTCTCCCAATTCTTTTTGATCGAACCAAGCCGAATGCTTCAAGTACCATTACATGTTTAATGAAAGGATTTCTTGTAATATGTAATTCTTTCTCAATTAGGTTGTCTCGCGCATGGGTTCCAGGGTGTTCATGAATGAAGTTTAGAACATTTTTTAATGTTGAAGCTTGGAAGATCTCCCTTCTTGTTCTGCGTTGTTCCGTAACTATCCATTTCTTACCAATTAAACCTTTTATACATGAGAAAATTGTTTCTTTTGAAAAGCCTTTTGTATAGGTCAACCTTGCAATACATTTTGAGTACAATTGCTCCATTAACGGACTCATTGTTTCAACTCTTTCTATTTCAAGTTCAGAGCCATATTTTTTCTTTTTTAAGATGGTTTTCGCTATTTCGAGAATATTCTTCTCTAAGGTTGAAAGGTCTTCAAATTCTCTTTCTTGTATATCAATTGGAGATTCTTTAGCTTCTATTAATTGATCGATAGTATCATCTAGGGAAGGAGGCATTTCACTTTGAATGGGAGTTGATATTTCCGGCGAAATGGCAGCTTCAGATTCAGTAACAACCGGAAATGGCTGAAAAACTGTTGGTTTAATCCCTTTTAGCTCTTCTTGTTGTTCATTATTTTGATTGATTTTAACACTCTCTCGATTTTTCTTTTTTTCTTCTGTCTTAGATTCTGTTTCAGGAAAAGGTTTAAAATCATCATTGAGGGTTTTGATTTTTTGAGTAGATTTTGTTTTAGGGGGATAGAGGCTTGATATTATTTCATCCTTTTGTGAACTAGTAGAGGTTTGTTCTTTTGCAGATTTAATATTTGGATCCTCATCTTTAGGCTTTTTGGGTCTAATGATCTGTTTTTCTGACATCTACTTCTACTCTTAATTTACTGTTTGTTCCAAAAACGATACGAATTCTTCTTGGCTATTTACGGGTAAATAATCAAGCTGATCAGCTAGAAACTTATGTTGCTTGTTTGAAATCGGGAGTGCATAAATTCTCCTTATCATAACAAGATTCTTTTCATCGAATTTCTTATTCACACACTCTAATTCATCTAAATATTTTAATTGTTTTTCATAAGTTAAATAAATAAAAGATTTTGCAACTTCATTTTTATCTTCTTCATCAATTTGCAAATCAAGCAATCTACTTCTAACATCTGGCTCCAATACTGTAAAAATTCTTTTATCATTTATTGTATCTCTATCAACTTTTAATGGTTCAGTTGATGGAATCTTTTGAGTTGCTCCTGAAATTGGGGTTATGGTACCTAATGGTTTCCCTGTATCAGGATCAAATCTCCGAACTTTTCCACCTTGCTTCGAAGATTGTTCTTCAGTGTTTACATAATCTGTTTCTTTCTTCCCCTTTGCAACCAAATGAAAGCGAAGTTTTCCTACATCAATTTCTTTTGGTAAAGGTTTCTCTAATTTTCTTACACTTTTTCTGAGTTCAATAAAAGAAATACCGAGAATTAATAGTAATACGCCCATTCCATAGCTTATTGATAAGATACCGATGATAATTAGAATAATAGCTTTATCCTCAGGAAAATCTTCGACATTATGTTCATCAAACAATGGAAAAATTTTGATATATAAAACACTGACTATAATAAAACCAGATATTATAACATATATTAGATATCCCAAACTGCTACCAGAATTGCCAATGGTTTTTCCGATTTGGGTTAGTACTGCTGAGAAAAAGTACACTAAAGATAAAGGTTTTAGAACTAGAGTAATACTTTTTACAATATCTCGTTGCCAAAGATTAGAGCAAAAATCATTTTCAACAACTACAGGATGAAGTGGATTTTTATGTTTAGTAATTTGAATATATTTTATAAGATGCAAGATTCCACGTGCAAGGATAAAAATTCCGACACCAAATGAATGCAACGTGAATGCTCCGACTATTATCAAAGGAATACCTACATGATCTACTCGATCTTCTTTTTCCGATGGAAGAATTGTTTTAATATCATATCTGATGACAAAACCTTCGATAATTATTGAACCCACTGCGTAAAAAATAGCGTCTGGTGAAGATGTAAACATCGAGACTATCGTCATTATAAAAATAAAGGCGTAATAGAATGGAGTTAATTGAATTAACACATCTAATGCTGTATTGAATCCATGCTCAATTTCAGCGATATTTTTTGGTGATTTTTCTATTATTAGGGATTTTTTTGGAGTTACTTTGGGTTTTTTACCGTTTGATGTTTCGATATTTACATGAAATCTTGGAGGTTTTTGAGATTGTCTTATTTCCTTGATATTTTGTCTCTGTTGTTGTCTCAATTCTTTATTATCTTTTTTCATTTGTTGAGTTTTAGCTTTCCACTTCTGTTTCTGGGTAGTATATCCATCTCTTACAATGTTTTTCCATTTTCCCCATTCGGTTTTCCATTGGATCCACTGTTTCTCTTCTTTGCTTAGCTTCTTCTCTCCGAAATCTTTCTTCCTGTAATCTGATTTGACCAAAGGTTTAACTTCACCTTTTTGATCAATTCCAACGAAAGGAAAACCACAATTCTCACAATATGCGTTATTTCCTTTCATTATCAGATCTACTAACTCAAGTGTTACTTTAGAGCCGCATTCTGGACAATTAATGGAGTTTACCTTCGTTTTTTCTTCTGGCATAATTTTTTTCACTTACTTAATTCTTAAATTCTAAAAGAACATTCTTCTTTTTGAATTATTTTTAGACCAGTGGTTATCAAAGAGGGAAGAAAAATAGATTCCTATATATCGTTTTTGAAACATTGATTTTAATTTTAATGTTGATAGTTTTGAAGTTTATGAAAACATAGAGCCCTTTTAATATTTTTTCAATAGGTTTTTTGCAAGTGTAATTATGATGAATCTAGAACCTGAAAAATCTCAAAGTGCATCAATTATTGTAGAAATTTATCGCAGAATTAGGATTATTGTGAGTTAGAACAGTTTTCGACCATTTTAATTTAAATTTTGATTTTTGATAAATTAGAAAAAATACAATTTTTTTTTGAATATTTTCTAACACAGATATAACAAATACTTTTTTTTACTTTTATAAAATAGATAGTCTTACAATATTATCGTATTTTATATATATAATATAAGAAGTATCTTACAGACAACAAAAAACAAACAAAATCACACGGTTCTACAGATGGAAGTTAGTTCCCCCACTTTCTTCCATCTTTTTCTTTTTATATTTAATTTTAGAGTTTTCCTTGTATTTTTTCAAGTAATTCATTATATAGTCGTTTATAGAGATCTAATTGATATTTACACCTTTTTAATTCTTCTCGCAATCGGTTGATTTCATCTCGTTCATCTTGAAGTTTTTGCAAGGTTGTATTTGACATCCCTGATCCGAATCGTAATTTAAGATATTCCTGAATTTCCCGGTAAGGAATATCTGCCCTTAATAATTGCTGTGCATATTCAATTTTTTCTTGACTTGATTTACCCATAGAATCCCTCCGAGTTGAATTTTTTATGGAAGATAAGAACGATGTTCATTTTTTTGATCCAGTTGTTGTAAAACTTTTTGATGTTTAATGAGTAATTCCGCCTCAGAAATGTCTAATAGCTCATATCGCATTACTTTTTCACCACAAAAAGGGCAAAATATATCTGAGTTTTCTTTAGTGATCGAAGAATCCAATTGTTCAATCACAGATCCACATTTTGGGCAGTAATTTTGTTCCTTTTCATTTGTTTTTTTTGAAGGTTCTTTAGATTCAATAGGTTTTTTAGGAAAGTTAAGCGTGAAATCTGCAAGAAATGTGCGGGAAGAGAAGGAATAATAGATATAAATTTGAAAAAATTCAAGCAATAATACTAAAATAAAAATTGGAGTATTAGAATAAAAATTATCTTTAAAATATGACCACACCATATACTTAAACAATAGATTGAAGAAATTAAGAATTAAAAGAGCTAGAAAATCGTAAAAACGGTCGATCCATTTTCTATTTTCTGAAACAAATAACCAATATCCAACAGAGAACACAATTTGCGTCACTGTAAATACAAGGTAGACTAAATCATCATCAATAAGAAATCCACTCAAGTTGAGAAGAATAACACCTGAAAATACGAAAATAAATAATTTAATTTGATTTTCTTTAATAAATACTTCATTTTTCACAGTTAATGTTATAGTAGATTTAAATCTCTCCCAAAGATTTAATTGTACATATTTAGCTTTCCATACGATGATAAAATTTAGAATAAGAATAAAGATATTTGGAAGGAGATATTCTTCAAAAGTGGTAATATCAATCATAATAGCGAAAAGATTTATTGATTGAAGAAAACAGATCTTCAACAAATAAATGATACTTAATTTGGTACTATGGCAATTTCGCGGGAGATATAAGATCGAATACAAAGTAAATACACTTAAAATGTAATGAGGCCCCCATATTACATTTTCAAAGAAATTTGAGCTTAGATTAAAAAAAGAAATAAAGCGAGTATGAAAAAACCAAAGACAGATCCAACCAGTCCACAATATTCCAACAATGGAGGATTTTATAAGCTGATTTTTATTTTCAATTTCGAAAATTCTCATATTAATAAATTAATGATAACATCGTTATTTAAATTTTTATCATTTGTTATCATTTCTTTTTTTTAATCTCTAATTATTAAATTTTACAGAGTTAGATATTATACATTCAAAAGTAATAATAACATTTTTACTCCAATAATGGATCTTTTCTCTTTTTATTTTTCTATTTCTTATTAAATTATAATGCTTTTTGAAAATGATAAAATAAGAATTGGCCCTACGGGTGTTAAAAAAGAGATTTTTCTAATGAAAGGCCGAAATGATATTCTCAGAAAAGGAAAAAGATTTGAAATTCCAGAATATTTATCAGCGATGGGCTTGAATGCTTATGAATTTTCCGCAGGCAGAATGGCAAATTTTTCCGATAGCCCAATTTATGAACAATTTCGAGTAAATTCCAAGAAAAATGATGTTGCCATTTCAATCCATGCACCTTATTATATCTCTTTAACAAGCGAAAATCCTGAGATATACCAAAAATCAATCGAACGGATAGCGAATACATATGCATGGGCAGTCTGGTTAAATGCTAAAAGAATTGTTTTACATCCAGGAACCTATGGTAAATCTAAAATAAAAAGAAATTTAACCAAGATGATCGTTGATGGAATAAATTCAGGCATCATACTTTCAAAGGATCTCTATCCTAAATTAAAAGAAAAATTTAAAGAAATTTGTTTATGTCCTGAAACTATGGGAAAATTGGGACAAATTGGTTCAGCTGATGAAATAATCGAGATTTGTAGTGAAACAGGCCCAAATAAAGCGCGGCCATGCATAGATTTTGGACATCTTTATACGCGCAATATCGGAAAAATCATAGGAAGAAATCTATATATGCCCGTATTTGAAAAAATTGAGCGAGATTTAGGAAAAGATATAGTAGAAAATCTCCACATTCATTATTCTAAAATAGAATACACCGGAAAAGGTGAAAAAATGCACCATTCAAATGATTCTAGTTGGGGACCAAATGTTGAACCCTTATTTAAAATAATTAAAGAGCAGGGATTTAAACCGATAATAATTAATGAAAGCCCCGAATTAGAATCGGATGCTAAAAAATTGATGGACTTATGGAAAAAAATGAGCTAAATTAATTGTTCGGATGAAAAAATTTTTTAATTTATATAAATTTTATAAATTGGTCATCGCTATGCCATTTTGTTCAAACTGCGGTAATTTCTCAATTCAATTGGATTCAAGAAACCATTGCCAAGCTTGTTCCGATGCTTATTTTAAAGGAATTTTAAAGGAGAAGGACGTAAATGGGACAAAAATTAAAATTGAGAAGAAATTACGCTATAAAATGCTAAATTACATCAACGATGTTGAATTACAACCTGTCGTAATCGGGTCGGATATATCAAATGCACCTATAGACATCCAAAGACAAAATAATATTGCCCAAAATCATATTGAACCAACGAATCGAAAATCAACAATCGCCTTAGTGTTATCATTCTTAGGGTTTATTTTATTGTTTTATCCTTCTTTAGGGATTTTTGGCTTGGGTTTTGAAATAATTGGATTAACTCTGGCAATAAATTCCCGGAGAACTGAACCGCCAAATTGGCGTCGGAAAATTGCCTTTGTTGTTTCCACTATTTACTTTATTCTCATAATTATTGGAATTATAATTATATTTATGGATCCTGATATAATCGCCGAAACGTTGAAGGATCTTGAAGCTCAAGGCTATGATATCTAATCAAAAAAGAGAAAATCAACTATTTTAGATAAGAATCCATATCATCAGAGAGGTTTAAAATTTTTGAAATTAAATTAGGGAAATTATGCTCTTGATCTTCGGGTTTATCAATGAAGACTTTAGCAATTTCTCTACATTCATCGCATATATCATTTTTTCCTATAATTTTCAATTTAGAAGAAAAAGAATACAAATTTAGATAAGCATCCTTAAAATCTGTTTCATAAATAGGGTTTCCTTTAGAATGTTGGACAGATGAGTTTATTGCTTGTTTTGTTTTTTCTAAGAAATATTTCATTCGATCTTTTGTGATTTGTAGTTCTGTTGTGAATTTTTTTCTTCTTTGCTTATTTTTTTCAATACTTTCCTTATCTTTTAATTTACGGTCGATTTGATCAATAGAATTTAAGATTAAAATTTTGAAAGGAAGAATGACTGTGTTTTTTAGTCGGTCTTCCAAAAAATTTCTTTCATCTTTAAGTTTAGTATGCTTTGAAGGTTCGAGTTCAAGTTTTTTTAATTTTTCTTTTAAGGGTTTCTTTAGATTTAAGACTTTTTTATTTTTTTTAATAATTTTCATAACTTTTGAGTCTAAATCTTCAAAAATAGACATATTTCCATCAAAATCCTTGAATAAATTTGCATTTTCATTGAGAATTTTTATAAAATCAGGTATTATCTTCCGAACAGCTTTTTCATTATCAACATCGGTAATATTTACCATTTCTACTCCAAGAGACTTAATTTCAGTTATGATTACAATCAAATTGCCCATTTCAATATTTTTAATACCATTATTTGAATTAACAATCATCTCTCTTATATTATGATTTATTGCGCTTAAAAATGATGAAAGCATCTCAATTTGGAATGGTTCGCACTGATCTTTAAAAGATTTTTCCCAAAATAGCAAACCGGTTTTTGATTGATAAAGAAATATGGAATATAACGTCTTAAATCCCTCTTTTAATTATTGATTTATTTTTAGAACTGTATATACAGTATTGTGAACTTAATTATTAAAAGTTTAGTGTTATTACTGAGTGAAGTCTAACAGATTGAATAAAAAGGAGCGATGAGTTAATTATTAATGTATTATTAAAATAAAATCAATTTGCCTTCTTTCTGAAAATTTTAAGGGTTTTTTAGAATTCAATCAAAATTCTCTACCAAATAACGTTGATAATTTTATAACTTATAAAATAAAATCATATAATATTTTAATAAAAGATTACTACTTGATAATAATTCTTATATAAGAATTATTCTTAAATACTTGTTCAAAAATTAGAAGAAGTATTTTAATATTTTTATTGAAATAACTTCTCTAATAAAAAAATTAAAAAAAAATGATTATTATGGAAAATAAAAAAGAAAAAACGTTAACTATGGCAGGAGGGGCTCCTGTTGTAGACAATCAAAACTCTATAACTGCTGGAGAGAGAGGTCTTGTTCTAATGCAAGATGTTCATTTGCTCGAAAAATTGGCCACTTTTGCAAGAGAACGAATTCCTGAACGAGTTGTACATGCTAAAGGTGCTGGAGCATATGGCACATTTACTGTGACAAATGATATTACAAAATATACTAAGGCAAAAATTTTCTCTGAGGTTGGAAAAAAGACCGATCTCTTTATTCGTATCTCAACAGTCGCGGGAGAAAGAGGTTCAGCTGATACAGTGAGAGATGTTAGAGGTTTTGCAATCAAGTTTTATACAGAAGAAGGTAATTGGGATCTAGTCGGTAATAATACGCCTGTCTTTTTTATAAGAGACCCGCTGAAATTCAGTGATTTTATTCACACCCAAAAGCGTATGCCTCAATCTAACCTTCGATCTTCGACCATGTGGTGGGATTTTTGGTCCTTAGTACCTGAATCATTACACCAAGTGACTATACTTTTCTCTGATCGCGGTATTCCGGAAGGTTTTACACACATGAATGGTTACGGGAGCCATACGTATAGTTTTATTAACTCAAATGATGAGCGTTTCTGGGTCAAATTTCACTTTAAAACCCAGCAAGGTATTAAAAACTTAACACCAGAAGAAGCTGATAAGCTTGCTGGTACTGATCCTGATTGGGCAACGCAAGATCTTCTTGAGAGAATTGAAAAGGGAGATTATCCAAAGTGGGAGTTATCTGTACAAATCATGCCAGAAATTGAAGCTGAAAATTATAAATGGAATCCCTTTGATGTTACTAAAGTATGGCCTCATGGTGATTATCCCTTAATCAAAGTGGGAATAATGGAGTTAAATCGTAAT
>JAUWPK010000043.1 GCA_030611625.1 Promethearchaeum sp.
ATTTAAAGAAGTCACCAATAAAATCAATCGGATGGTTCAGGTTTGTAATATTTCAATGCCCATTTTAGATGAAAAGAATAAGCTTTGGTCTCAATATCCCGATCAAAACCAAATAATACCCGCCCTTGATGGATTACAAACTCTTGTTAATGATATTGACAAAGGAATGCAAAGTGATCTAATATTACCTTCAATTGTAAGCGATCTCCGAGAAAAACTAGAATTCCTTAAAAATAAGTTAGATGAGAATAGAAAGGAAATCGAAGATAAATTAAAACAGATTTCACAAAAAATTGATCCCGAACATCTCTCAGAAGTAATTGAAGTGATGAAATCACAGCGTCAAATTGCCCAGAAATTACGATTTGATGATATTGATAAAAAGATCTCTGATAACTTAATCGACTTTGAGGATGTTAGTAAAATTTACGAACTATTTAAACGGGCTAAAAGATTGGCAATCACTGATATTTCAAGAAAATCTGGAATTTCCAGGGAAAAATTAATCGATATGATGTTGGATCCAGAAAAAGGTTTGGAAATGCTGGAAATTGATGGCGATTTTATAACAGTAAAGCAGATACCTAAAAAAGGAATAGCTGCTGTTCCGACAACAGAAATAAAGGGGACTCCATATAAAGCTGAATCCGAGGAAATTTCACAAAATCAAGAGCTTCAGATTCTTCGTGAATTTGAATATATTTCAGGACAAGTTAGATTTAAAGTTGGTGTATTAAACCAGTCTCCGGGAGTGTTAACCAATATCAAAATTGATTTTACTATTCCCGATGCCTTAAAATGGATCACATATGAGCCAATTAGCTATAAACGAAAGGGAGATTCAGTGATTATTCCTAAATTGAGTTTAAATGAAAAGAAATCCATTAATCTTTATTTGGAACCGATCAGTTGTATGAGTGGACCAATTAATGCAATTGTTTCCTATTTTAATGCATTGGATGAACCAAGAGCAATTACAATGAGACCAAAGGTGATTGGAATAACATGTCCAATTTTCTTTACCGAGGAAGAAGCAAATCTCGCACGTGTAGAAAGTCTCTATAGGCAGTTAACCCACAAGGATAAAAAAATATTACCTATCCATAAAGGCCAAGATTACCAGAAAATCTTCAACCTTCTCTTAAAAGTAGGGGGCAGTCATCAAATTAAATTGGTTTCTAAAGAGTTCTCTGCTGAAAACAAATATGGAAAAATTTTGTACTATGGTCTCACTAAGGTTAAGAAGCAAAAAATGGTGATAGTTTTCCTGCTTCGCGGTGGAGAACAAACTATTGAAGTTGAAATTGCTGGTGATAATGAGGAAACAATTACAGCACTTCTTGCAGAGATTGAAAACCAGCTACGAGTAATTTTCACAAAAGAGAAAGTAATAAAATCCGGTGATAAATTCCACGAGATGAAAACATCAGTTATTTTGGGCTATTGTCAATTCTGTGGAGCAAATTTTGATAGTGCTCAGCAAGAGGAGTTCATAAAGGGGAATAGTATTACTTGTGAATATTGTGATAAAGTGATAAATTTTAACTAATTTTTTCCCCCTTTTTTTCCTATAAATTGCACAGATCTCTTGTTAATTTCAAAATTTTTACCAAAATTGAACATTTTTCCAAAACTTGATAAAATACAAAAGAAGTATGTTTTCCATCTTCTTTTTCCAGAAGGTTGTCTTTGGAAATTAGATATTACATTCCGAAATAATACATTATTATATGTTGATTCACATTAATCCAATATAAATATATTTAAGGTTAAAAATGTAAAAATTAAGATATAAATGGATTTATTATTCATATTACATGTAATTTTATTTGGTTTTTTTCCAATTTTATTAGGATATTTTAGGGGAGATATTAGATTACATTTACTTTATACATATTTTGGAGTTATTTTACTAATTTCAAATTTTTTGGCTGATATTTACTCTTTACAAATCTCCTCTACAATTTCTGTTAGAGTTGGTACAATTCCTTTTGCTGCTCTATTTATGACAGCTATCATGATGTTTATTTTAAAAAGGGATATAAAAGTAATTCGAAATTTAATTGTTTTAATTATATTAGCTGATTTCTTAATTTTCAGTCAATTTACTCTTTCAAAATGGGCATTAACAGATCCAAATATTATAAATAATGGAAAAGTTTCTTTTGAATTGTTTAATCTTGGAATTTTTTTAATTATTGGCGGAGTGGTGTTAGATATTCTAGATTTATTAATTATTTTAGCAGCATTAGAAAGAATGCGAGAAATCATAAAAAATAAATTCCTCATCTTCATAGTGTATTCTTTCATATATCTAATAGTATTATGTTTTGATGGAATATTTTTCAATCTATTAATGAATCTTATATATCCTTCAATAAATTTGGATATTTTAGATGGACTTGTTGCTAAAATCATTTTGGGTGCTCTATTCTGTATTCCCCTTTCAATTTTCTTTTTTACTCATCCTCAGGAAATTAATAAATATTTACAAGCCAAAGCAAGTTTAACTGAATTAAGAAAAACCTCAAAAAAGAAATTAATTAATGAAATTGAAAGGCAACGTCAAAATATTCAAGAAATCGAAATACGTTCTCAAAAATTACAATCAATAGGTGTTTTAGCTGGAGGAATAGCACATGATTTCAATAATTTTTTAGCAATCATTTCAGGAAATATCTCATTACTGCAAGATAATCTCGAAGATATGAAAGATTTTCAAAAAATGTCCAATGCAGAAATTCTAAATGAGTGTCAACAAATTATGCAAAATCTTCAAGATACTGTTATCAAAGGAAAAAATTTAAGCGATCAGCTTCTTATGTTTGCAAAATTAAGAAAACCTAATAGAATTTCTTTAGATGTTATTTCGCTTATGGAAAAAGCTGCTTCTCTTGCATTAAGTGGAAAAAATGTTTCCTTTGAAATTCAAACACCATTAAAAGAATGTATATGGAGTCTAGATGAACAACAAATTTACCAAGTTCTAATCAATATCATTTTAAATGCTGCTCAATCAATGCTTACTGGTGGTTTAATTGAAATTTATATTGATACAGGAGAAATTGAAGAGATTTTAAAAGAAAATTTTAAGATTCCACCTGAAATTTCAAATAAAACTTATTTAGCTATAATTGTGAAGGATAAAGGAATGGGTATACCGAAAAAAAACTTATCTCAAATATTTGATCCTTTTTTTACAACAAAATCCAATGGAAAAGGTTTGGGTTTAACTGTTTGTCATTCAATCATAAAAAATCATAATGGTTTCATGCATATTGAATCGGATGTTGGAAAGGGAACAAAAATTGGAATGTTTTTACCAAAGAAAAAAGGAGCAAAAAGTAAAAAACTAGAAGATAATAAGTTCTTAGAGAAAATTAAAGGATTGAATATTCTAATTATGGATGATAATCAAGATCTCCTTTATACTCTTCAATTAATGCTAGAAAAAATGGAACATGTAGTTACCTCAACAAAGAATGGTGGAGAATGTATTAAAACCTATGAACAATCTTTGAAAAATAATCAACCATTTGATTTGATTTTGATGGATTTAATCATTAAAGAAGGAATGGGAGGTGAAGAAGCAATTTCACATCTAAAACAAATAAATAAGAATGTTGTAGTAGTTGTGATTAGTGGATATCATAAATCCGACATAATTACAAATCCAAAAAAATATGGATTTCATTCATCAATTGAAAAACCATTTACAAAAGAAAAATTAGAAAAAAAAATATCCGAAATCTTTTCAAAATGAAATAATCCTTCATGATTCCATTTATCTTTCCAGATAATCCCCGTTTATTGCGATAGGGGTTGAATTTTTTGTTGAATATATTGTTCCAAATTTTTGGAATTCTTTTTATTTATTTGTTCATAAATCCATAATCCAAGAGTATATAATCCACTCAATAACATAATACTATCCTCATAAACTCCAAATTGTGGAATTTGAATTAAGATTGGGAAAGGAATTGCCCAAATAAGGAGTAATATAAAGATTTTCCAATCGATTTTTCTAATATTTCCAGAGATCAATACTAAGGCTAAAGCCGCTGTTGGGCATGGATAAGATCCAAGAATAATTATTTTTGGATAAGTATGACTTCCTATTAGATATCCTATTAATGGATATGCAAAAACTAATATTAAGAACGTAGAGTATAATATTCTTCTGCCCTTTTCTTGAGGCACTTCAAATTGAATTTTATTATACTTTAAATCTAACGCAAATAATATCCCCAATGAAGAAAAGAGTGTCATTTGCATTATATATGCAGGCAAATCTTTTCCTAATAGAAAGAAAAAGATTACACCTATCCAAAGAAATGTATAAACAAAATACACTTTCAATATTCGGCTGGCAAGTTCATTTCTTTTGACTAAAAAGAATATTACTACCACAAATCCCAATGCTAAATTTATAAATTGCATAGGGAAAATCGATAATCCATAATTACCGATAATATTCCACCATTCAGTTGCAGGAATCATAATTAACTAAAATTGTGTAAATTAATAAATATAAAAGATTCATCAATGTAAGTAGATATCTGCGTTGAAACTTACTAAGGAGGAAATTAAAATCGTATCATCCAATTCTGAAATCAATCAAGAACGTTTTCAAACTATATGGAAGGATGTAATTCAATTATATCCACAACTTCAAAAAGCTATAATCAGAGGGTTACAAGAGCATGGTTCTGAACCGAAATCGCATGAAATTATGGATATAGAAAATATGGTAATGCATGAGATTTTTCAATTAGTTCAAAAGAAATGGGTGATACAAATCGTTAATGCTATTGTTGTATTAAAAAATCCATATTTTAATGATTTAAAGAATTATATTGAAAAAATCTCTTCAAAAACCCTTTCAATTCGTTTGAAAGAACTTGAAAAATTACATATTATATCTCGCCATGTTGTCGATACACAACCTATTAGGGTATTATATACTATCACTGAATTTGGAGTGGGATTGTTTACAACTCTAATGCCGTTTATTTTATTCTTCATAAATCCAAAGCCGTTTATGGAACAGAATAAGATAAATGAAAATCAGTAAAATGAAATTCAATTTATAAACACTGGTATTTCTTTATGTTATGTTACTGATCTTCCGTTGTAGATCTCCAATTGTCCAAATATTCAGATTTATTAATAGGTAGAAAAACCCATAAGATTATTGAAGAATTAAAGAATGCTGGTGAAGAAATCATCATCAAAAATTCAAACAAGTTAATTTTTAGAATGAATGAAATTATAGAAAAACATTCCAAGTTGAATATAATTGAAGGATGAATCAGAACAAATATATAAAATATTATTTGAAGGTGCTGCGGAGGGAATTTTGGTTGCAGATGTTAATTCAAAAAAATTCATATTTGCAAATCCGTCTATGTGTAATTTATTGAAATATACTGAAGAAGAATTAAAACAATTAACTGTTATGGATATTCACCCAAATAAAGATTTAGATCATGTACTTTCTGAATTCAAAGCACAAGCTCAGGGTGAGAAAATTTTAGCAGCTAATATACCATGTTTAAAAAAAGATGGAGAAATTATATTTGTTGATATTAAAACTACCAAAGTATTGATTAATGAAAGGGAATATAATATTGGTTTTTTTTCCGATGTTACCGAACGTCTAAACGCTGAAAAGCATTTTCACACTTACATTCATTTTTTAGAAAGTTTGGATAGAATTGAAGGAGCAATTAAATCATCAATCAATATTGAACAAATGTTAAAAGATGTTTTACTTGAAGTATTTGCCATTTTCAAATGTGACAGGGCTTGGCTTCTCTATCCATGCGATCCTGATGCGCCTACATACCGTGTTCCATTTGAAGTAAGTCGTCCTGGATATCCGGGAGCTTTTATTCAAGATCTTGATGTTCCTATGAAGCCTGGAGCTGATGAGGTATCTAGAATAATACTTGCTACAGAAAATCCTGTAGCATTTGGACCTAATGGCGATTCTCCACTTTATAAGGAGGTTACAGAACAATTCGGTGTATTATCACAATTGGTTATTGCAATTCATCCGAAATTGGATAAACCATGGATGCTTGGGATGCATCAATGTTCTTTTATGCGACATTGGACGGAAGATGAATATGCTCTTCTAAAGGAGATTGGTCGTCGAATTGCCGATGGCTTAAATAGTCTGTTTATTCTTCAACAATTACAAAAAAGTGAAGAAAAATATCGCCAATTAGTAGAAAATACAAATGACGTCATTTTTATCTTGGATGTCAATGGTATACTCATACATATAACCAATAATGTTTCCAAATATGGATTTCTTCCTCATGATTTAATTTCCCATAGTATTTCAGAGATTCTTTTTAAGAAAGATTTATCACATGTTTTTGAGGATTTTAAAAATTTAATTTTAACAAAAAAACCATCACAATCATCATTTCGGATACAAGGTTCTTCTGGTAATAATATATGGGTTGAAGCAAATAGCACGGTGATTTTGGATTCTTCGGGAGAAATTACTGGAGTAACTGGTGTATGCCGTGATATTACTAAACGCAAACAAATGGAGATAGAATATGAAAAATTACAATTACAACATATTCAATCTCAAAAATTGGAATCTCTAGGTCGACTTGCGGGAGGTATAGCTCATGATTTCAATAATATATTGGCTGTGATCCTTGGTAATACAGAGTTAATTATGAGTGAGATTGATTCGACACACGTCTTCTACTCAGAAATCCTTGAAATTAGAAAAGCGGCCCAACGTTCTACAAATTTGACTAAACAACTTCTTTCTTTTGCGCGAAAACAAACCATTTCACCAAAAATCATTAATTTAAACAATATAATTTCATACATGATCAAGTTGCTTAGAAGACTTATCGGTGAGGCTATAAAATTACTTTGGAAACCAGGTACTCATCTTTGGCCAATCAAGATGGATCCAAGCCAAGTAGATCAAATTTTGGTGAACCTAACAATCAATGCTCGTGATGCTATAGATGGGGTTGGGACCTTAATAGTAGAAACTAAAAACGTTGTAATAGATGAAACTTATAGTGTTACCCATTCTGATATTATTCCTGGTGATTATGTCTTATTAATGGTGAATGATGATGGTTGTGGTATGGAAAAAGAAGTTTTAAACAATCTTTTCGAACCGTTTTTCACCACAAAAGAATTAGGAAAGGGGACTGGTTTGGGATTGGCTACAATTTATGGTAATGTAAAGCAAAACAACGGTTTTATTGATGTTAACAGCGAACCTAATCAAGGATCAAGCTTCAAGATCTATTTGCCCCGTTCAACAATATCTGAAGAAGAGCCGGAACAGGTGAGTATTCAAGCAAAGCCATACCGCGGAACTGAAACAGTGCTTTTAGTAGAAGATGAAAAAGCAATATTAAAACTTGTGAAAAAAACTCTTGAAGATTATGGATATACTGTTCTTTCTACAATATCACCAAATACCGCATTGAATTTGGCAAATAAATATGAAAAACCTATTGATTTGTTGATTTCTGACGTTGTTATGCCTGGTATGAATGGTCTTAAACTCGCAAAACAAATCTCTTTAATATATCCCAATATTAAACACCTTTTTATGTCTGGATATTCGGATAATATTATTACACATAAAGGTATTCTTAGTGAAGGAGTGTACTTTATCCAAAAACCATTCTCCATGACGCTTTTGATTTATAAAGTGCAAGAAATACTAAACCAGAAATAACTATTTTTTTTTCACAATGATTTTATTGGAAATCTATATTTTATTTATTATAATGCCCGAAGGTGGATATCGACCTGGAGCATTTGAAGAAATGCTGATTTTTTCTGAAATTATATTATTAATAGGCGTTTTAATGATGATTTTGGATTATATTTTATCACGAAAAAGGCAAAAACAACAGCAACAAAGAACCACTTTTATGAAATCAATAAGTTCATTGAAACTTATAGAGTTATTAATTGCACTTTTTGGAGTATTTGGAATGTTCATTGCATTTTGTTATACATTATAATTATTTCGGAAAAAAAATAAAAATTCAGATTTTCTATATTTTAATATGATTAACATGGATGAAGTTATTGTTGGTAAGAAGGGAGAAATTTATCCAAAAAAAAAAATTCGTAATATTTCGGAAATTTTTCCAGGTGATCGAGTGTTAATCAGCGCTAGATCCTTTTTTAAATCCGGTTATTGCAGAATCTAACATAAAAAATATAAAAACATATATAAAAATATTACTATAAAAAATATAAAAAATGATTTTATTCTTTCCAATTATCCGTAACCCAGGCGGTTATATCAATTTCCTCAAAAAGTGAATCGTTACCTTCTAATAAGCCTAAAAATTCCCACTCTTTTTTATCAATCTCTGGCTTCTCGCCTGTTGCATACCTCTCAATCATATTCTCCAACCGTTTGCAATGAGTGTAATGCGCATCCAACCGCTGCTCTGCATAATCACGAGCACTCCATGTAGAAATAAGAAATTGCCAATCGCTTGACTGCAAAAGTAAATTCTCACGGCACAACTGCTTCAGCATACGTTGTAACCCTGGTTCTTCACGTTTATGATATTTTGTAACTAAATCTTCGACAAAATCTTCAACTTCGTAAATCTTCTCCCAAGTCCACATATTTTCTTTATTAAGCCAAATATAGTGGCTCGATCCCTCGCCCCAGCTACCCTCTGTTATGGAAACCTGTTTATCTGGTATACCATTTTTATCGAGATAGTCACGACAATGAGTCATTTCTACTTCCGGATCTGCGGCGAAAAATCTGATGATTCGATTTATGAACCATACACCTTCGAACCACCAGTGTCCATAAAGCTCGGCGTCGTATGGCGCAATTAAGAAACCAGGTTTTCCCGAGTTATCCTTATATTCTTTTAACACGCCTTTAACAGCTTCTTTGAAATGACCCGCATTTTGATCGAGTAGATCGTTGATGTCAGGCATGTAATATTGCATTTTAGAGCCCATATCGGCTTTCGGTGAAGTAATTTTCCAATATCGTAATCCACTTCCACCACCCATCGAATCTTTATAATGTTTCTTGTGAAAATCTAAATATGCTCCACCAGTTGCAGGGTATCCATGTTCACCACTCCAAACTAAAAGACCTGTATTCTGATCGCGAGTAAATATTGAAACAGGATTTTTTGCATCATTGCTAGGTAATATATATGATTCTAGTGGAGAACGGGGGAAATCACTATCAACATGTTTATATTCTTTAACCATTTGTTCATGCAAAGATTGTAGTAATGGAAATCGTGCTGCGTAGACACCTTGACTTGTTCCACCCATTAGAAGAGCTGTGTCAATAAAAAAATATTTTAAATTATTTTTAGATAAAATTTTTTCAATACCAGGTCTATAATGTGCTTCATCATCACCAATCGGTTTTTTCCAATTATATCCTGGGCGATAAGCGCATTCTGCAAGCCAAGTACCTTGTGGATCCTGACCAAAGTGTTTTTTATAGTTGTTAACTGCTGTTTTAAATTGTCCATTGATCGAGGATTCCCGTGAGAGAAGTGGTGCGTATCCATGGGTGGCTGCACAGGTTGTAATGTCCAAATATCCTGCTTTTAGGAGTTTGCGAAATTCACCCATTATATCTTGATTAATCTCTTCAAAATATTCTACCGTTCGAGAGTAAAATTCGTCCCAAAATTTTGCCATTCTGATGAAATTAGCTCGCTCAGTGTCGCCGAGATCTTTGCGGTTTTCAAATTCTTCTAAATCTGAAAGTGCACCTGTTGCTTTAGCGTTGCAATAACCAATAAATCCTGATTTAAACACATCAGCGGCAAGCATTTCGCAAAGAACAGGCGTAATATCAATTGTAATTTTTGGAGTAAAACCTTCCTTGATGAGTTTATTCAATTCCATAAGTAAAGGGATATATGTCTCGGCAGCAGCTTCATGAACCCAATTCGTCCCGTGAGGCCATACACCATAATTCAAAACCCAAGGTAGATGTGCATGAAGAACCAAACTGAAGGATCCTATGATATTTTCATTTTCCATAGATTTGATATATGATTTTTAATGTTAAAAATTTTCCAAAAATATTCGAAATTGGAAATTTATTACCAAAAGCATTTAACCATTGCTCAACCAAATAATACATACAGTTTTCAAGGAAAATGGTTTAATTAATTTTGGATTTAGGGATTTAAATATGGGTGAGATAACCGATTTACAATCAATCATAATACGCGGAAGAATTGAAGCAATAGGTAATAAAATTATAACTCCCGAGCTGGCGGCTCAAATTGGTGGAGCTGTTGGCACATATTTAGGTCCAAAGGGAATAATGGTTGTTGCTAGAGAATTTAACAATAACAATAGGATGTTAAAAAGAGCTTTTATATCCGGGTTGATGAGCACTGGAGTGAACATTCTTAATTTACACTCTGCTCCAGTCCCGGTATTACAATTTTCAATTCGTAGGTTCGGTGCAGAATCGGGAGTTTATTTTGGAAACGGTTCGGCTACAGAGGGAATAATTCAAATAAGATTTTTTGATTCCAGTGGAATAGAATATGATAAAAGTAATTTGGAGTCTGTAAACGAATATTTTAAGAATAATAAAATAATTAGAGCAAACCCTCTGAATGTTGGTGCAATTTCTGACATCCCTCATACTCTAGATATTTATAAAAAAGCAATCCCCCAATTTATTAATAGAAAATTATTAAAATCAAAAAATTTGGTAGTGGTAGTTGATTGTTCATACGGACCTTCGAGTATTGTTGTTCCATCCATTCTTACCGAATTACAAAACGATTGCATCGCTATAAATGCATACGAAAACGATCAAAAAGCTAATGATATGTTTCCAAACCTTCGTTCAATAAAGGACGTTGTTAATATTGTGAAAGCCTCTAATTCCCATTTGGGAATAGTGCTTGATTCCGACGGTTCACGCGCGTTGTATATAGATGAAACGGGAACTATCCTAACTTTTGAAGAATTGATGATGTTCTTTTTAAAATACGATAAGGAATTATCCACAGTATCAAGTGGTTCAACGATTATAATTTCTAAATCATCATCGAAAGTGTTAGAACAGTTTGCTACAGATTTGAATGAGCTAAAAGTTTTAAAATCAAAAAATTTTCCTGGAGAAATTTCTCGGAGTTTGCGCGAAGAACGCGCAATATTAGGCGGTTCTGATACATACAAATTTTATTTTCCAAAATATGGACCATTTTCTGATGCTACCTTTACTACATTAAAAATTTTAGAAATTTTAGCGACTCAAGATTTACCCTTATCAGTTTTAATTCGATCATTTCCAAGGTACCTTCACGCGTATAAAACTATCCCCATATCTGAAAAAAAAATATACTCTTTTGTTTCAAAATTAAAAAATTATATTAGAAAGAAGAAAGATAATGAATTGGATGAAAATATTGACTTTCAAGATCTTCTTATAGGAATAAAAATTATTGTAAAGGACATGGGGTGGGTTGTTATTTCACCTTCAGTTCATGTAAACACAATTGAGCTTACTGCAGAAGGGTTTGATTCCCAGAAATCTGAAGAATTAATATCGTTAGCTACTGAGTGTGTTGAAAAATCTCAAAAATGAAATATCATATGGAGATGGAAAAATGGTGGAAAAATGGTCTGCAGTAATACTCGCTGGTGGGATTGGCTCCCGATTAAACCCACTTACTGCAAAAATCTGTAAACCAATGGTTCCTTTATGCAATAGGCCCATGGTAGATTATGCTATTGACCATTTAAGATATGCAGGCATCAAAAAAATAATAATCGTTGTAAAGCATCTCGGAAATGAACTGCGTGAGCAAATTAATTCAACTTGGACTGAAGAAATCTGTGAAAAATTGGGAATAGAGATATTAATTCCTAAAGTGAACTCAATGGGCACCGCAGATGCCGTTAGAAAGGTAGCAGATAAAATTACATCAGAAAATTTCGTTGTTTCTATGGCTGACATAGTTACAAATCTTCCAATGACAAAATTCATGGATTATCATCAAAAAAATAAAAAAGCCCAAGCTACCGTTAGCATGAAAAGAATCGAAGAAATGGCCACGAAATACGGGAACACTCTCCTCGATAACGATGGGAAAATTATCCGCTTTTTAGAAAAACCTTCAAGTCAAGAAATTTATTTATCTGCATTAACAACAAGAACTGTTGAAATTCTTCCTATTATCAATACAGGAATCTATTGTTTTAATCGCGATATTTTAGATTTGATTAAAGAGACAGATTTCATGGATTTTGGAAAGGAAATATTTCCATATTTGCTTGAACACCAGTACAAGCTTTATGGATTTGTTGATGATTATTATTGGCTAGATGTTGGTAATCCAACTACCTATTTATGGAGTAATTGGGATATCCTCAGATTATATGGATGGCCTATAACTCCACCAGGTGAACATGAAGAAAAATTCAGATGGTTCATTGAAAAACCTCCATCTCATCTACAATACGGCGAGAATATTTGCGTCGGAAAGAATAACACATTTGGCAATAATAATTACATTAAAAGCTTAACTTCAATTGGTTCAAATTGCACTTTTGGTGATAATGTAAGTATAGACAAAACCGTAATATGGAATAAAGTTCAGCTAGGAAACAATGTAAAGATTGAACAAAGCGTAATTGCAAATGATTGTGTCATTGGTGATGATTGCGAGATAAAAAGTTGTATAGTTGGGCCTAACTCTACAATTCATCCAAAAAACTCTTTAAATGCTAAAACTCTCAATGCTGATTCGATTTTTTAAAAGATTTCAGAATTTTGTCGTTTTTCTTTCAAATTTCATCAATACAAATATAAGTTGTTAAAAGCTATTTAAACCATCAATACATAGTAAATATAGCAAGTTATTACACGAAAAAAATAAAACAATACAGTAATTCAAAGTAGTATAATAAGAGTAGAGTGGCCTAATGTCTGGTGTACGTGAATATATCTTCAAAATTGTGATTCTGGGGGATGGAAAAGTTGGAAAGACTTCTATGGTTCTTAGATATACAGAACATAAGTTCAACGAGAATTACATAATGAGTATTGGTGCAAATTTTGCCATAAAGATGGTTCACGTTAAAGATAACATAATTATTCGACTCCAACTTTGGGATCTTGCAGGGCAACAGCATTTTCAATTCGTAAGACCGAGTTTTTATCGTGGGGCTTTTGCCAGTATATTCGTTTTTGATCTTACTCGAAGAGATTCCTATAATAGTATTCTGAAGTGGAGAGAAGAG
>JAUWPK010000098.1 GCA_030611625.1 Promethearchaeum sp.
GAATTCCAGATTTATGGTTATTAACTAGAAATAGAGATTAGAATAGGAGATGAACTGAAAATAGCAATATCTACCGAATTAAATAGTCAAAAAAGAAAAAAACCGATTCTAATTCGAATCGAGAATTATTTTTCTAAGAGAAAATTTAAAATCGCGTTAGAAGTTATTGTAATTGCTTTTTTTATTATTATCATCGCTGCTCCAATCATTAATATTTTAAGTAATGTAATAGATAATGTTGGAGAAATTCGGGAGAGACTTTTTGAAGATGTATTACTTGGAAATCTTGAATGGAAGAATATCCAGAGCGCATTATGGGAATCATTTTCCATTGCTTTCATTGCTGTGGGAATTGATATAATTATTGGTTTCCCAATTGCAATTTTATTAACTCGAGGAGATTTTCCAGGAAAGAAACTTCTAGATGGACTTGTAGATCTTCCAATGGCGGTACCCACTAGTGCTTTGGGTTTTTCAATTATGCTATTTTGGGCAATTTTTGATATTACTCCGGGAAAAATTCTGATAATTTTTGTTCATATTGCTTTTACATACCCCTATATCGTAAGAAATCTAAAAATTGCAATTGAAAAAGTAAATCCTCTTTTAGAAAAAGCAGCAATGACACTTTCTGCATCAAAATTAACAGTTTTTAAGACAATTTCATTTCCACTAATTAGAGAAGGCTTAGTAGCAGGAGCTATTTTGGCATTCACAAGATCTTTAGGAGAAACAGGAGCTACAATGATATGTGCAGGATTAATAGAAACTGCACCAATTATGGTTGTTGGATTGCGTAAGCAAACATATTTCTCAAGTGCTTCATTTCTTTCATTAATTCTCATATTGATTTCGCTTTGTTTGCTAATTATAGTTAAACTTATTGCACGGAGAAATGTAGCTCAAAAAGAATTTTGGCAAATTCATCTAAATTGGGAAAAATTTTTATCAAAACCAATATTTACGCGAGGATTAAAAATATTAAGTGGCTTATTGATGTTACTTTTCATATTAATTCCATCATTTTATATAGTAACTCAGATCGCACCTCAAACAATCGGTAGTGAATTGTTTGGAGCAGACAATAAATGGGCACATTTATGGATTTCACTAATTAATTCTTTTCAAATAGGATTTCTTGTAGTAATTATAGATGTATTGATTGGATTACCATTTGCATTTATATTAACAAGAGAGAAATGGGGAAAAATCCAAGGTGTTATGGATACAATATTGGATATTCCATTAACCATACCAAGTGCTGCCTTAGGATTTGCAGTGTTCATGTTTTGGGGATCAGCAGGACTTAATTTTGCTCAACCCGGTTTTTTCATGATAGTATTTGTTCACATGACATTTACTTTTCCCTATGTTGTTAGACCAATTGCAGCAACTTTAAAAACAGTAAAAATTGGACATGAAGAAGCTAGTGCAACTTTGGGGGCAGCCCCTCTTACTACCTTTAGAAAAATAACTTTCCCTGCAATAAAGAATGGAATAATTGCTGGTATGATAGCAGCTTTTACTAGAAGTTTGGGGGAGACTGGAGCAACTTTAATTGTGATGGGGCCAGATAGAACAATTCCTGTTCTTATTGTAGATTGGGTAGAAGAAAATGCCTTTTCTTCAGCAGCTCTAGCAAGTGTATTAGTTATCATATTGAGCGCTGTTCTACTGATTTTACTGAGAATTTTTTCACCATCTAAAAGTGAGAATTTGTAAATAATTGGAGTTGATGATATGCCAGATATTATACTAAAAAATATAACAAAAACCTTTGATGAAGGTCGAGTAATAGCTGTATCTGATGTAAATTTAACCATAAATGATGGAGATTATGTTTTCATATTAGGACCTAGTGGTTGTGGAAAAACAACGCTATTAAGAACAATTTCTGGCTTAATTCAACCAACATTTGGAAACATTCTATTAGATGGAAAGGATGTCACAGATAATCCTCCGCAATCGCGAAGTATTGCTTTTGTTTTCCAAGATTTTAATATTTTCCCCATTTCTGTTTGGGAAAACTGTACATATGCATTGAATGTGCAAGGATATGATAATGATTATATTATTGAGAAAGGAGAAGAAGCTTTAAAAATTGTCGGTTTAGAAGAGCGCGCAGATGAAATTCCAATTGGATGGGGAAATGGAGATTTACAAAGAATAGGAATTGCACGTGCTATATGCAGTGGAGCGAAAATTTTGATAATGGATGAACCTTTAGGGTCATTAGATCCAAAAATTGGCGCTGAATTTAGATGGGAACTTAGAAATATAATAAAAGATTCAAAATTGACTGCTATTCAGGTAACTCACAACCAAGAAGAAGCAATGGCTGTTGGAGATTACATAATAGTAATGCGAGACGGGAAAATTCTTCAACAAGATTCACCAAAACAACTGTATAGATTTCCAAATTCTCTTTTTGTTGGAAATTTCTTGGGAGGTTTAAATATTTTAGAGGGTTACATTAATCATATAAATCCACCTGTTAATTACACAACCAAAATTAGATTGGGAGGGCCAAAATTTGATATTATTTCAGAAAAAGTCCAATATGAATTAGATGAAAATGTAGTTATCGCTGTTAGACCGGAAGATATCTATGTTTTTCCAAATGAATATGATTTTGATGCATCTGAAACAAATTGGGAAGAAATAAATTTATTTGATGCTAAAATTCTTGAAAAGTTCTTAACTGGAAAGGAATTGGTATTTATAATTGAATTAGATAACGGAGATACCTTAAGAGTAGTTAAACCCGAAGTTTTCAAATATAATTTATCGGTGGGTGAAAAAATTCATGGGGGTATTTTCTCCAAACATGATCTAAGGATTTTCAAATATCCTAAAAATCTACAAAAAGAAATGGATCTACAATGAAATTAAGGGAGGTTTATTAAAATTGGTTAGAATTAAATTAGAAAATGTCTCTTTTAAGAAGGATGGTGTACAAATCCTCTCGAATATAAATTTAACAATTGAAGATCAAGAATATCTAATAATTGTTGGCCCTACAGGAGCAGGAAAAACAAGTCTTATTGGATTAATTTCAGGATTATACAGACCTACTTCTGGAAAATTATTTTTCGATGATGAAGATATTACGAACCTACCCCCAAATGAGCGAAATTGTGGAGTTATGTTTGAATCTTACGCTCTTTTTCCACATTTAAACGTTTTGGATAATGTTAGCTATGCTCGTCATATGCAGACCAATAATCATAACGAAACTTATTCGATCGCTGAAGAACTACTACACCTAGTTCGACTTTCTGGAAGAGAAGAAGCTTTGCCATCTGAATGCTCAGGAGGAATGCAACAAAGAGTAGCTTTAGCGCGTTCCATAATGGCTTTAAGTAAAGGAGGGGTAATTATTCTTGATGAGCCCTTTAAAGCTTTAGATGCTGGATTAAGGCTAAATTTAAGAAGAGAAGTAAAAAAAATTGCTAAAAGTAAAAAGCTAAACTTAACCACAATTCATATCACTAATGATATGCAAGAAGCAATGATGGGCGATAAAATTGTTGTTTTAGATGAAGGTAAGATTAGACAAATTGGAACTCCTGAAGAAATAATGTATTCTCCAATAGACTTGTTTGTATCTAATTTTTTTAGCACCGAATTAAATCATTTTTCAGGAAAAATCCTAAGAATTGAAGATATCCCAATCCCTGGTTATAAAAAAAAACCACTACAAAAAGTTATAATACAATCTGAAGAAGGATATATACTATTCGCAAAAACTGAAAAAAAATTTAAAATCGGAGATGAAGTTACCTTTATCATCCGCTCCCAATATTTCAAAGCAAGACATAGAAAACGAGTAGATAAAACAAATAACATTTTTGGAACAATTTTACGCGTAAAATTCATGGGTGCTTGGTTAAGAATAGAAATAGAAGCCCCATATAATTTTGAAAATCTTCAAATTCTAAGTAAAAATGAAGAAACAAATGCAAACGATAATCAATATATTGATGTAAATTCCAACCCACAAAAAACATACAACTCAAACCCAAAAAAATTATTAAAAATTGAAGTCCCCACAACCCATATTGCTATACATGATTTTACAGTCGGAGAAACTGTAACTGTCTTCTACCATAGCCAATATGCAATAGTATTCCCAAAAATCAGTAATATCGATGAGATCCTTAAGGTTCATTAAATTAATAAATATTAATTCAAACAATTAAAAATTATAAAATATTATTATCAAAAAACATATAAATTTAAAAAAAGTGAAAAAAAAAGATGGGATCCCTCAAAAATTTCTTACAATCCAGAAATGAAGAAGATGTCCTCGAAAAATCAATCCTTCATATGAAAAAAGTCTTAGAATGCGTCGTTGAGTTTGAAAGAGGCTGCACAATATATATACAAGAAAAAAAACCAGACCTTGCATTTGAAATTTTTAAAAGAGTCGATATCCTAGAACATGAAGCCGATATAATTCGAAGGGACCTTCTTGTTCATATTTCTAAAAGTGAACTAACACCACAACTTAGAGAAGATCTATCACATCTTGTTAAAAGAATTGACCGTATCGCGAATACAACAGATGGTGCTGCAAGAAGAGTGTCAGGAATTGCCCCCCAACACGTCCAATCCCTTGGAGATGAAATATTAAGTAACATGCAAAAACTTGTCCAGCACTCAGTATCTGCAACTAAAATCCTTTTTAATCTAATTAAAAGCTTACCAGAAATTGAAGATAAAGAATTGTTCACAATCACCGAAAAAATCCAGAAAATTGAACATACATGCGACGTCATCCACTCTAATATTTATGAAATGTTAAATAAAATCCCAGAAATTTCATTCAATCATTTTGTGGCAATCCAAATTTCTAATTTTGTTGATCTTCTCGAAACTATCAGCGATAAAGTTGAAGACGTTGCCGATTACATTGAAATGCTAAAAACTGCAAAGCGATGAATCAAAAATTTTTTAATATTTCCTACATTCAAAAAATCAATCTGAGGGCGGTTAGCTTAGCCTGGTTGAGCGCGGCGCTGATAACGCCGAGGCCGGGGGATCGAAGCCCCCACTGCCCACGATTTTAATTTTTTTGCATTCTCTTCTTGTAAAAATTGCCAATTATATTAAAACTCAAATATTTGTAGAGTTTGAAGTGCGTTCAAAAATTAAAATCAATTAGGAGAATTTTTTGTTATTTTCAGAACCAAATACCTTTACTTAATCGAAAAATGCAATTAGGTTCATGATTTATATACATAAAATATTAAACAAATGTTTGTATATAAATAAATGAGACTAGAACATTTAACCATCAGAAATCTATCTTGGAGAAAAAAAACAATGGCTATAATCGGATTAATGGGAGCAATGAATGTTGGTAAAACTGCCGTATTGAAGATGTTTGTTGATTATGTTGAGAAAGAAAAAATTAGCAAAATCGATGGTGGCATGGATTGTAAGATTGAAAAGAAAGATTTTAAAGGAGAAAGTGAAATCGAGGTCAAAAATGGAGATGGTTTTAGTAAAACTATCACACCTAACAAGGTAGTATTTATAGTGACAAAAACTGGTGAATCTCATACACTTTTTGCGCCCGGAGGAGATAGAGACCGTGCAGTTATTAGGATGGGGATTATTACAATTTCGCGGATCGCAAGAGAGATTGTTGGATTATTTGCACTTGATGAATCTCTAAAAGATCAATTTAAACTCTATGATTTAATCAGGTATATGCCCAAAAGAATTCATATATGTTTAAATAAATATGATCTAATGGAAGGAACAGATGAAGAAAAACAGAAAGAATTGGAAGAGAAGAAAGAAAAGATTTCAAACTACTTTAAAAAGCGCAGAATAATTGTAGAAGGATTTTTCTTAACATGTGCAATAGATAAACCAAATTTTCTTTCACATAATGACAATACAGCGCGAATGATAGTAGATCTTGTGAATAAAAAACCATCTTAAACAATTTTACTTTTTTTATTACTCAAATTTTGATTCTACAAATTTTAATTCTAAAAATAATACTTAACTAATTAATGGAATCAGATGTTTGATAAGATTTATAGAAACGTCTGATTTTTCAATAAAAAAACCTCGAATTGTTTAGGTGGTAAATTTTAATGGATGAAAGGTTAAATTCTGAATTAAACACACTTAGAAATCTTAATAATCAAATATATTTTATAGGTACTTTACATGTTGCGATTGATAGCGTTACTCTTGTCCATAAAACTATAGAAACACTAAAATTAGATTGCGTTATGATTGAGTTGGATGAAATTCGTTATCAAGATTTGTTGCACCCTAAAAAAAGGCAACAAGAAAAAGAAGATCTGAAAAATAAAATTGATATAGAAAGTCCCGATCTCCTTTTTAAAGCGTTACATAAGATCCAGCAGGAGATTGGTGAAAGTCTGGGATTAATTCCAGGGATGGAGATGATTTCTGCAATAAATGCAGTAAGACAGCAAAAGATCCCTATTAAATTTATAGATCAACCGATTATGGTAACATTTCAGCGTTTAAATGAATTGAAGGATTATGCCCAAAAGGAGCAGACCGAATTTTTAAATTTGCTAAAAGAAAATCCAATCGATACTAAGGATTCTGAGATTTATGAATTGATGGAGGAATTTAAGAAACCGGGTTTTATAAAGAAACTCATTGAAGAGTTTAGAGAATCTTATCCAAACCTAAATAAAATTCTTATTGACGAACGAAATGAATATATGGTTAATCAAATTTTGGATTATATAGAAATCAACCCTTCACATCGTGTTCTTATAATTATTGGGGCGGGGCATTTGGAGGAATTGATTAGGTTGACAGAAGAAAATCTTTCAAAAACCAAAAATATTTAATATACATTCAAACAATTAGGATTAGGAGAGAAAATGGGGAGATTAAGCTATAATATAATTGGTTTAGAAGAATTTGTGATATCATTTCAAGATTACTGTGTGAGTTGTGAATGGCAAAGAAGATGTAGGTATGGAAAAGCTGAGCCTTTTCAAGTTCATATTAGTTGTAAAGAACTTATTGCCGCTTTGGATTTTAAAAAGGCAATAGCAATGGAGAAAGTTGGAAATAAAAATCCGGATTGGGATTGGGATCAACGTGAAGCTAAAGCAAAAGTATCTAAAGTTCAAATATTCTCCAAACTATGGAATGATAAAGTAAAAAAACATAAAGAAGAATCTTATTGTTTAGATTCCCGTCGACTTGATTCGATGTTAACTTCCCAACGTGGGGAAGAATGGTGGAGCGATTTTCGAGAGATTATGTCTATTATAGAAAAAGAATGTTCAAAAATTAGTTAAAGAAGGATAAAAAAATTGTGTGATACAATAGTAGCATTAGGCACCGCCACAAAAGATGGAGACACACTTTTTGGTAAGAATTCAGATAGAGAACCAGATGAAGTCCAAAACTTAGATCTAATTGAGCGAAAAACTCATGGTTCAAATGCAAAAGTTAAATGTACGTATATTGAAATTCCACAAGTACAAGAAACATACCGGACCCTTTTATGTAGACCATTTTGGATGTTCGGAGCAGAAATGGGAATAAATGAATATGGAGTGGTTATAGGAAATGAAGCTTTACTAACGAAGATTAAACCCAAAAAATCTGCCTTAACTGGGATGGATCTCCTAAGATTAGCATTAGAAAGAAGTCAAACTGCAAAAGACGCTCGGGATGTTATAATTCAGCTTTTAGAAAAATATGGACAGGGAGGAAATTGCGGCTATCGAGCCAAGGAATATTACCAGAATGGATTTATTATTGCAGATAAAGATAAAGCCTATGTATTAGAAACTATCGGTAAGAATTGGGCTTGGAAGGAGATAGAAGGGATTTGGAGTATTTCTAATAAAATTTCAATAGAAAAAGACTATGATACAATTTCTTCAGGATTAATTCAAGAAGCTGTTAATAGGGGATGGGCATCTTCAGAAAGTGATTTTAATTTTTCAAAAGCTTATTCTGAACCAATTTTTACTTTGGGATCAGCTGCAAAAAAACGTGAGCAATCAAATCGATGTTTTCTATCAGATAATCGATCTTCATTGAAAACATCCGATTTTATGAAAATGTTAAGAAGACATACAGATAAACCAGATTGGAAGCCACATCAAGGATTAAGATTGACAGTTTGCGCTCATGCAGCTAATAATCTAACAAGATATTCTCAAACCGTTTGCTCTCTAGTTACAAAAATTGGAAAAGAAAAAATATTTTCTTATACTACTGGGGCTTCAAATCCATGTCTTAGTCCATACTTTCCAATTTTTGCACCTAATACAAAACTGCCACAAGGCTATGTGAAAGGAGAAAGTGATTTTAATCCAGACGTTTTTTGGTGGAAGGCAGAAAAAATTCATAGAAAAGCTGTAATGAATTACATAGATTCAAAAGAATTATTGGATCAAAAATTGGATGAATATGAAAAAAGAATGCTAGATTTTGTTGAAAATCAAAATAATATATTGGATCAACAGCAAATTGATAAATATTTCTCTGATGTGGAAAATTTGTATATAGAATGGGGGAATAATGTATCAAAATTGCCTAACATGAAATGTAAATTCGCTTATAAAAAATTTTGGTCTAAATACAATAAATTAAATAGCGTAAATTAACAAAAAAAAAAATTAAATTTGCATTTTTCCAAGAGCTTTATTTCTTTCTTTTGTAAAACTTTTGATTTTACCTGCATCTCCAGAAATTTCAGCAAGTTTCACAGATCTGCTATAAAGGTTGTAAGCTTCTTCATATTGTTTATCTTTATATAATTTATCTCCTTCTAAATTTACTTCTTTTGCTAAATTCAAGCAAGCACTTTTATATTCTTCATTGTATTTTTTTAGAAGGGAATTATTGTTTGCATTTTTTATGATTTCTACAGATTTTCTATAATTTTGCGCAGCTTTATCAAAATTCTTCTTTTTCATAGCGAGATCTCCTTCATTATTGATTTCTTTTGCCCATTTCTCAATACTTTTCTCAAATTCGGATTTAAAATTCTTAATAAGTTTCTTATTCTTAGATTCTTCTGCCAGTTCCAATGATTTAAAGTATATTTCAGCAGCTTCTTCAAATTTCTTTTCTTTGAATAATTTATCTCCTTTATCATTTATGCTTTGCGAATATTTCTCGAAGGATTTATTCATTTCTTTTGTAAACATATCTGTTAATTTTTGATTCCCAGCATCTGTAGCAATATTGACACTTTGAGCATACAAACCTGAAGCTTTTTCATAATTTTTTTCCTTCATATATTTATCTCCTACTTTATTAATCGTTTGAGCGTGATCTGAAAAAGCTTTGAAGAGTTCTTTTTTAAATTCCTTTTTTAGTTTTTCATTATCAGATTTTTCAATTAGACGGACTGATTCAGTATAAAGATCAATAGCTTCTTCAAATTTCTTTTCTTTATATAAAATATCACCTTTATTATTAACTTCTTGAGCCCATTTCTCATATACAGACAGTTTCTTATGAATGAAAGATTTACTCATTTTTATATCAACATCTTTTTTCACAATATCGCAAATTTCTTCATATTTTTTTCTCGCTTCTTTCCATTCGCCTGATTTAACAAATTTTTCTGCTTCAACTTCAATTATTTTAGCATAGGCAATTTTAGATTTGTTTAATTCTTTTAGAAATGACTTCCCAAGTTTCTTCAACCATTTTTCACCGGCATTTTGAAGGAAATCCCAAGCACTTTGATAGATTACTATTGCTTCTTGGTATTTTTTTAGTTTAAATAATTCATCTCCCTTTTTATTTAACTCTTCTGACCTTTTTCCAATTGCTTGATCAAGT